>CAXNEV010000329.1:0-4774 GCA_964200925.1 Candidatus Latescibacterota bacterium
ATCCACTAAATCAAGGGATTTAAACACAGTTGTTGCGGGGATATCCAAATATACAATTAACGTGGCTGTAAAAAGGGCTGCCGGAAAAATGGCAAACAAAAAATCAAAGGCCATCTCTCCGGCAATTTCAGTGCAATTATGGGCGATTACGCGCAAAAAAGTTTTTTTTATAATTTTCCAAATTGAACGTTTGGGTTTATGGAGAACAAAAAACGATAAAATTGGCATATGTGGTTTTTTCAGCATAACAGACAACCCCATATCCTTCTCTAATGGCAGATGTATTTCCTCAAATACTGAATCAGAACTATTATTAAAAATCGGTTGAATCTAAATTTTTATATGAAATAAATCAACATTTTTCACAAAAAAAAGAGGATCCAACCACGGATCCTCCCCAAATTGAAGCACGCCTTGTTTTAGACCATATCCTCAATGTGCCCACCAGGCACGCGTTGACGAAAATAACGGCGCAATTTATACAGCGCCCTATTGCGAATTTGACGCACGCGCTCGCGCGTCACACCAAGTGACTGCCCAATTTCACCCAGGGTTCGCCGATCTTCGCCGTCTAACCCAAAATATTGTCGAATCACACTGGCCTCCCGATCATCCAGGCTATCGCTGAGTGACTGGGAAATCAATTCAAGCTTATCCCTTTCCAAAACCAGCTGATCAGGATGCTCAGCATCGACTTCTAAAAAATGAATGAGCGATTGTTCGCCCGCCGCATCAATTGGATTTTCTAAGGACAAGTCGGGCCGCACACATCGAAGCGCGCGTTCTGCGCGTTTGCGGCTGATTTTCATATCCCTGGCTACTTCATCTAGTGTGGGAACTCGCCCCAATTCTTGGGTCATTTGCCCCCAACGGCGAGCCATGTGATCCATATCTTCCTGTCGATTGGCGGGCATAACAACCGTTGATGTTCGTTTCAGGGCATTCAAAATGGCTTGTCGAATCCACCAAACCGCATAACTGATAAATTTATAACCGCGATTTTCATCAAAACGATGTAAGGCCTCCATTAACCCCATGTTGCCTTCAGCAATCAAATCGGCCAAAGGAACCCCTCTTCCTTGATATTCAAGGGCTACGCTGACGACAAAGCGCAGATTTGAAGTAATGATGCGATCAACTGCTTCCTGATTGCCTTTTCTGGCTAACTTGAGCGTTTCTTCTTCTTCAACTCGGCTCATTGGAGGATATTTACGCAATTCTCTTAAATATCTCTGCACAGAAGCATCACGGGTCGATCGCGCTTCGACTGTTTCAGTATGTTCCATAAGTTCTCCTACAACCTCACTATTCGCGACCATAATCCCTCCAATTATCAGTACTAACTCTACGCATTTTAACGCTTACGCCTCTTGAGAGTTTCAGATCCTCTACTCAAAACACTCTTTATCACAGCGCAATCCGGATGTCAAAATGACATATACAGGAGTTTTTTGTATTTTTATATCATGGACTGGCGGAATTCAACCAGGGTTTAAAATTTCAAAAAAAATATTAACTTATTTAAAAATAATTATTTAATAATTTTTTCATAAACCATCTAAAGCTCTTACGCGGAATTATGTATATTTTAAAGCACAATGCGTGCCGCAATTGAACTCTGTTTTCATGTATCGGCTAACATTGGCTCTGCCTGTATCTCTTAGATATAAGTAGAGGTACAAAAAGTTTCAAAATCATCACACTTTCGAAGACTTTAAACAACAAAAACGGGGTGTGCGGTTAAAAAACGCACACCCCGTTTTTGTTATGGTGGGACATACAGGATTCGAACCTGTGACCTTGGGCTCCGGAGACCCACGCTCTATCCAACTGAGCTAATGCCCCATCAGGATATTAAACTTTCTTTTTATGGCGATCTCTTCTTCTGCGTTTTTTGCGTTTGTGCGTGGCAATTTTTGCACGCTTGCGTTTTTTTCCACTGGGCAAGGTCAGCACCTCCTCTTTCAGGTTTCAGCTATCTTAGCTGTTGAGATTTGTGGGCGTAACAATTTGACCATCTTCGACTGAAGCCCTCAATTCCCGTGAGGGCTTAAACACCGGTACTGGCCTCGAAGGAATTTTTACAACATCACCAGTTTTGGGATTGCGCCCGGTTCGAGGGGCACGATTTACTACTTTAAAAGTCCCAAACCCGCGAATTTCGATATGCTCTCCACGTTGCATCGCTGTAATAACAGATGCCAGCATGCCTTCAACGACAGTAGAAGTATCGGTTTTAGTCAGTCCTGTTGCTTCAGCTATTTGATTCACAATATCTGCTTTTGTCACCTCTTCCCCTTTCTCCTTAACGGGGAGTATTTTTTCTTGATTCTATGGAATCGCCCCGTTCGCAGAACGAACGTAAATGATAAAAAAACAGGATACTTTTGTCAACATTAAATTTATGAAAACCTTTGTTAAAGAATTCTTTACCGCCATTTTTTATTTGTCATGATAGCCGATTAGTTCAATAAAAAATGCTCCTTCTATCCCTGTGTTTCTCAAATATGTTTGGCCTTGAAAGTCAGGTTGATTATCGCTTGATAATGCTCAAAGGTCGAAATGATCATTAATCGATGCACACCGACAAAACGACTAGGTTTCCCATCGAAACACTTTTAGATTCACCCGCCCATTATCAAAAGTTACCCCCTCGGCTTCTAATAAAGCCTCTTGCCCCAAATGAGCCTTGTGATTGCCACTGCGAATGGACACGGCACCCTTTGAATTAATCACGCGATGCCAGGGACATTCAACCCCGGGTGGCAATTCTGAAAGAGCCTTCCCCACCTGCCGTGGGCCACAACCTATCAGATCTGCAATTTGCCCGTATGTTGCTACAGTTCCTTCGGGAATGCTGGAAACCGTGCGATAAATTTTGTTATACACGTCGGGAAATTTTATTTTTGCCATGGTGTTACCGTTTGTGAAGCCCATTTTCTAACCATTGAACAGGATTGGATTGGTCTTCACTTTTTTGAATAACTTCAATAAAAGCTTTTAAATTTTCCCCCATATTTTCATACACCCGGGCAAAAATATCGGTTCTGGCCTGATATACCCGATACAGTGCCATTCGGGCATTATTGAGCTTCCATTGTGGAAAATTTTGATACAGATTGGTTTTTAAAGGCAAATGTTCAAACTGCATTTTGGCACTGGCAAAAATGTGTTCCCGTTCCACAATTTTAACATCATTTGATTGATCGGTGTGATACAAAGAATCAAGTTGTGTGGCAACCTGGGACAAAAAAATGTGAAAAACCCCGTGATCTTCCCGTTCGTTTAACATCTGGGCTATCACCTCAGACCCTTTGCCATACCGGTTTTGCAACCACATCATCGCCCCGGTTTCTCCCACAAAACTCGCCAGGCTTTCATTAAAGGTCACATCACTTTCAATCCATACCGTTGCGTGTGTCAGTTCATGGATAATCAAATCGGCCAGATCCGCTTCTGAATAGGTCAACATCGTACTCAAAATGGGATCGGAAAACCAACCCAGAGTGCTGTATGCACTCACCGGGCGCAAAAAGGTATCGTATCCTTCCGATTCGTAATATTCACGGGCTTCCTCGGCATCTTTTCGGTCAAAAAACCCCCGGTAGGGAACCGGGCCGACAATTGGGTATGACCAGTGAAGTGGTTTTAACTGATCTTTTGGACAGACCACCAGATTCCAGGAAACAGGCCCTTTGCCAATATCGACAAAGGTGATGTAATGATTGGAAACCTCAAGCCCAATTTTTTTTTGGGCAAACGCGCGAATCTTTTTCACCAACTCCAGTTGCTGCCGCACTTTGGGATCCAGATTCTGCCGTGTCAGCACCCGATCAATTGGTTCGGCACGCCAGAGCAAACTCACCTGTCCACGCGCCAAGCGCCACAAATAGGCAATATCAAAATCCAATCCGAATAGCGCAGGAAACAAAAGAATAAAACACAACCAAACAATCACATCAGGCCTGTTCCATATAATAATAACAAATCATATGCTGCAAAATCACATGCATATCTTCAATCCGTCCCATGTGATTTGACGGCACCACAATACAGTGTTGCACCAGATTTTTCAACTTGCCTCCCTGAAAACCTGTAAATCCAATGGTGACACAACCCACCTTGTTGGCGTACGCCACAGCCCGCAACACATTTTCCGAATTGCCACTGCCACTAATGGCCAACAACACATCCCCTGGTTCAGCAAAATTCTTCAACTGTTCCACATACACATCTTCGTAACACAAATCGTTGCTCAAAGCGGTAATCCATTCAACATTGTCGGTCAACGGAATGGTTTTAAACCGCTTCTCTCGGCCCAGCGAGGCCCCTTTTCCCATATCTACCACAAAGTGCGAGGCTGTGCTGGCACTCCCGCCATTGCCAATGGCATAAATGCGTTTGCTGTTCTCTCGCGCTTTTCCAAATTCTGCAATAATTTTCGCCACCGAAATGGGATCTAATGCATTGAGCAATTCCATATTTTTTTGAATATAATTCTGAACAAACAACTCCATTTTATTCTCCACGCAAATTGTTGAACGCGGTTATTTCAACCCCGCCGCTTTCCAGGCTTTATCCAAACCGTCGTGTGTCACTTTTACGGCTTCTGCTGAAGGCATCTCACGCACTTTTTGGCTAAAGGGTTCGGGCGATACCGGCCCTTGATAACAAATTTCTTTCAATACTTTCAAAAAACCCACCAGATCAATCACACCCGTTTCTGAAGGCAATGCCCGTTTGTTGTCTATTTGATCACCAACGGCAATACCTG
>CAXNEV010000330.1:0-4773 GCA_964200925.1 Candidatus Latescibacterota bacterium
GTTGGGCTTCTGCCTCCCCAACCATCAGATTGCGCGTTTGAATCGTCAATACACCACCATTGGGCATGGCATCTCGTGCATTCACCGCCAAATTGGTGATCACTTGATCCATATTCACCGCATCTGCCCGCACTGTCCAAAGATTTTGATCACGATCCAGCACAATTGTAACATCTTCGCCCAACAAACGCCCCAGCAACTTGTAAAATTCCCCAATTTGTCGGTTCAAATTCAAAACCCGCAAATCAACAGGCTGTCGGCTGCTAAACAACAACAATTGCCGGGTCAACCCCGATGCACGCTCAACAGCCCGATCAATATTGGCCATATAGGCATATACAGGGTGGTGTTGCCCCAACCGATCCATGGCCATATCCAAATATCCCTTAATAATGCCGAGTTGGTTGTTAAAATCATGCGTCACCCCACCAGCCAAACGGCCAATAGCCTCCATTTTTTGAGCCTGCCGCAATTGTTCATCGCGCTCAATCAAAGAGGCTTCTGCGCGTTTTCGTATATCAATTTCTTTTTGCAAATGAACAATGGTCTCTTGCAATTCTGCCGTGCGTGTCTTCACACGCGCTTCGAGTACATCATTGGCCTGGCGCAACAGGGCTTCTGTGTGTGCTTTGGACAGCGCCATCTCAATTGATGTTTGCAATTCGCGTTCTTCAAACGGCTTGATCACATACCCAAAAGGCTGGGTGGCTTTGGCGCGTTGCACAGTGGCAGAATCGGCATGAGCAGTCAAATACACCACGGGAATGTGATATTGCCGATACAGTTGTTCTGCCGCTTCGGTGCCATCCATTTTGCCTTTAAGCATAATGTCCATCAACACCAGATCGGGGCGTTTGCGGCTTGCCGTTTCAAGGGCATCTTCTCCCGATGCCACAACCGCCGAGATACTATACCCCATGCTTTTTAAGCGATTTTGGATATCGTGCGCAACAATACCTTCGTCTTCCACAACCATAATGCTGGGCATAAATGCCCCTCTCTACAGAACGGAAAGCGATTGCACTTCCTGGTCATGTTGACCTTGTAAGCGGCGCATACAAATCAATTCTGACACAATGCTCACCGCAATTTCTTCAGGTGTATCGGCCCCAATATCAAGCCCAATTGGGGCATGAACCCTGTTGAGAACCTCGCGCGGAATCCCTTCGGCTTCCAATTGCCGCCACATCAAAGCAATTTTGCGGCGGCTGCCAATCATCCCAATATATGCTGCCGCAGTTTTCACGGCCTGGGCCACCACAGGTTTGTCGTGCTGATGCCCCCGTGTCACCGCCACCACATACGACAAATCGTCTATTTCAAGATGCTCAAACGCCGTTTCCATATCAAGGGTCAACGTTTCGCTGGCCATGGGAAAGCGTTCTTTATTTGCAAAAGCAGGCCGGTCGTCTATGACCACAATGCGAAAACCCACCATCTGGGCAATTTGCGCAATGGCCAAAGACACATGCCCGCCGCCAAACAAATACAACGTGGGTTCGGGACAAATGGATTCCAGAAAAATCTGAAACGCCCGATCCCCTTCGGACCAATCGATCACTTTTAAAAATTGCTCTGGAATGGCCTCCAATCCCTTCACCTCTTCAAGCACACACGCATCGGCCCCGGCAAACCCCAAACTGCCCAATGTGCGCCCATCGGGATAAACCAGCAACTTATTTGGAAGATTTTGAAATGCGCCGCCCAAAACCCGTGTGGCCAGCACCGCTGACGTGCGCGCCGCATGTACTTTCACAATGGCCGAAAGCATCTCATCGGCCACTCCCGGCAACAGGGGTTCGGTAAAAACCTCCACATTGCCCCCGCAATTCAGGCCGTTTTCCCCGGCGTGTTTTTCTGTCAAAATAAATTTTTGCAAAGAGGGGATGCCGGTTTCCATCACATGCCGGGCCTCGGCCCACACGTCGGCTTCGAGACATCCGCCGCCAACCGTGCCCACAATTTTGCCATCGGGCCGCACCAGCATCTTGGCCTTTTTGCTCATCGGCAGCGATCCTTTGCTCGACACAATGGTCGAAAGGGCAGCCGTCTTCCCTTGTTGCACCAGCGATAGGGCTTCGGTAAAAACAGGATTTCCAGCCATCATTTGTCCAGGTTAAATTGCAGAACTCAAAAATACTGTTACTTTTTTTCGACCATAAGCAATGGACGATGGTTAAAAGCGTGTTTGCGCGTTAACACGTTTGCACGTTCCCCGCCACCAGAGTCACAGTCGCATGGTTTACAAGATGTTAACGTTCTAACGTGTTTTCATGTCCATCGTCAGCCTTTTACATATTTCAAATCTTTATCTGAATATCTATACCTCAAACTGCCTTCATTTCCACACCGACCGCAGGGTTTTGGCCAATTGGATCAAACTTTCCAAATTGTGTGCTGGCAAAAAATAATCCAGATAGGGCAGGGCCGTTTTCATGCCCAAACACAGGGGTTGATAACCCGGTGTGCCCAGCAATGGATTGAGCCACAGCAATTTGTGCACGCGTTTTCGCAACCGCGACATTTCCTGGCGCATCAACTCCGGCTCGCCGCGATCCCAGCCGTCACTGACAATAATCATCACCGTGCGAGACCGCAACATATCGCGGGCAAAATCGTCGTTGAATTCGCGCAAACAGCCACCAATATCCGTACCGCCTGCCCAATCGTGTACCGTTTCGGCCACTTCAGCCAACGATTCTTCAATCCCTTTGGATTTTAACAACCGGGAAATCGAGGTCATGCGCGTTGAAAAAACCCCGACCTCCACATCGCGAATTTCGCGCTTTAACGCATAAATAAACCGAATCAAAAACTTGCTATAACAATCCATCGACCCACTGACATCGCACAACAACATCAACTTGGTTTTTTTGATGCGCCGCCGTTTCATAGCCAGTTCCACACCATCAGATCCGTACACGGCATTGCGCCGCCAGGTGCGGCGAAAATCGAGTTCCTTGCCGCGATTTTCAGGCACGCGCCGCCTGCTGCGGCGATTGGCGATAATGTTCACAATTTCATGAATCACTTTGCGAGCCTGTTCAATTTCTTTATCCGACATCGCCGCCAGGTCTTTTTGCATCATTGCTTCATCGGGACTATATCCCACCTCTTCCGACTCGCCTTCCCCTTCGGCTTCTTCCTGCAAATCAACCGCATCCACCACTTCACTCACATCGGCCTGCACATCCATATCTGCATCGCCGTCTGCTTCCGAATCGGTCAGCGTCATGTCATCAGGCACAACGGTTTGAGACCAAAAGGAATTAAAAACCTGATCAAAGGTTTCCATATCGTCAAACCGGGATACCAGTGTGGCACGGGCCGCCGCATAAAAATCGCGACGATGCTGCACATCGATATATTTAAAACTCTGGCAAAGATCGATCAGGTTTCCCGCATTCACTTCCACACCGGCCCGGTGCAAAGCGCGTGAAAAACCAACCACCCGCCCAAGCATTGTTCTTGGCATAACCACTCCTGAATGAAGAAGGAAAAAGAAAGAAGGAAGGAAGAATCTCATCTTCTTCCTTTTCTCTTCTTTTCTTGATCCTACCGCGACGTACCCGTTGTTGAACGTTCTTTTAACAGTTTGGCCTTTTCAATCAATTGCGACAGGCCGTCTTCATGAATTTTTTCGATATCTTCTTTGTATTTCAACACACAACCCAGCGTGGCATCTACGGTTTGAGCGTCCAGGTCGTTGATTTTCATGGCCATCAGCGCCAAAGCCCAATCAATGGTTTCGGCCACACCGGGGCGCTTGTAAAAATCGCGGTTGCGCATCAATTGCATAAACCCGCACACCTGCCGGGTCAAATCGTCCTGAATGCCTTTAACGCGGGAACGCACAATATCCATCTCTTTTTCAAAAGTGGGATAATCGATCCACAAATACAAACACCGGCGTTTTAACGCATCGTGCAATTCGCGGGTGCGGTTCGAAGTGAGCACAACAAAGGGAATCTGCTTGGCCCGAATGGTGCCAATTTCGGGAATGGTGATTTGAAAATCCGACAAGACTTCAAGCAAAAAAGCCTCAAATTCTTCATCGGACCGATCCACTTCGTCGATCAACAACACAGGTCGGTTTTTTTCTTGCGACTGAATGGCGCTCAACAACGGGCGCTTGAGCAAAAATTCCTGCCCAAAGATGTTGCGCCCAATCTCCTCTTTGGAAATACCACGGGCTTCATCCAACCGCAATTCGAGCATCTGCCTGGGATAATTCCATTCATAAAGGGCCGTGTTGGCATCAATGCCTTCATAACACTGCAAACGAATCAATTCCGTTTCCAAAATTTTGGCCATCACCTTGGCCACTTCGGTTTTTCCCACACCGGGTTCGCCTTCCAAAAAAATGGGTTTTCCCAGTGCCCACGACAAATAAATGGTGGTTGCCAGCGTTCGGTCGGTAATATACCCTTCGGCTGCAAACCGTGCCTCGACATCCTCAATTGAATGAAACATAAACCGCCTTTCTTTGTGTTTGGGCATCGGGTGCCCAATTGTGCCCATCGGTGGATGGGCATTGTTCAAATTACCCAAATTTTTATGTTTAAACAACATAGATTGTCCATTCGACCCTCTAAAATACACCTGCCCCCACATCGGGTCAATGAAAAAGCCCCTGGGCATCAAACCCAGAGGCCAAATAAAGTGGGGACCGGGTCGCGGTCCGGTCCCCGAGAGGGAGAATACGTCGTGCAAATACAGAATAGAAATATTGTGTTACACTTTTGTGTCACTCTGATGACAAAACCTTTAATT
>CAXNEV010000331.1:0-4767 GCA_964200925.1 Candidatus Latescibacterota bacterium
ATCCCATAGCACAGGGACAAGCAATAATCAGAACCGCAACGGCGTTGAGCAAAGCGACTTCTATTTGAGATCCCAGAACCCACCATAAAACACATGTGAGAATTGCAACGCCAAAGATGATGGGCACAAAAAGGCCCGCAACCCGGTCGGCCAACCGTTGAATGGGGGCTTTAGATCCTTGGGCCTGGCGCACCAGATCCACAATGCGGGCCAGCGCCGTTTCTGCCCCAACCTGTGTGGCAATAAAAATGAAACTGCCCGTTTGGTTGCGCGTGCCACCAAAGATTTTATCTCCGGGAGATTTGTCAACAGGCAGGCTTTCGCCGGTGAGCATGGATTCGTCAAGGGTTGAAAAACCGTCCTGTATGGTGCCATCAACAGGAATGGTTTCACCGGGGCGCACCCGAATTCTATCGCCTGTTTGAACAGCTTCAATGGGGATATCCGTTTCATCGCCATTGCGGATGACACGCGCAGTTTTAGGGCGCAGATTGAGCAGTTTGCGAATGGCATCAGAAGTATGGCTTTTGGCTCGGGTTTCAAGCAGACGCCCCAGCAACACGAGGGTAATGATCATAGCTGAGGTATCAAAATAAATATGGACCTGCTGCAAGCCGAGCAGATGTGGGGCAAATGTTGCCAAACTGCTGTAGCCATAGGCCGTGAGGGTGCCAACCGCAATGAGGCTGTTCATGTCGGCAGAGGCGTGTTTGGCAACAAGATAGGCACCTTTTAGAAAACGCCAACCGCACCAAAATTGAACCGGTGTGGCCAAAACAAACAACAAAAGAGAGATAAAAATTGATGAAATATGAATGCCCCACCCGGTATGCGTCATACCAATTGCCATAATGAGGACAGATAAAACAGCGCCGACGATAAAATGCAAACGCAAGGTGTTGTATTCGGCGATTTGAGTGACTTCTGTATCCTGTTCTGAATGGGCAACAGAAGCCTGGTAACCAACCTTTACAACGGCTTGTGCGAGCGTCTGGTTTGAAACGCCATAGTGATGTACTGTGGCCCGATGGGTCGCAAAGTTGACATTTGCCTCCTGAACATTCGGCACTGTTTTAAGCGCTTTTTCAACGCGTGAAACACAGGCAGCACAACTCATGCCTAAAATATGGAGCATTGTTTTTTGAACATGTTGTTCGGCCATGGGAACCTATCTGCTTGCCTTGTTGAAAAAAAGGCCAGTGCGATGTCATTTGTTAAGTTTATTGACATGTGTCATGACATGAACAATATACCTCAAAAAAATGGGTGATCAAGGTTGCCATAGGGTCTGTATAAATAAAACAGCCCAACACAACAAATGTTGGGCTGTTTGCTGATGGGGCCAACAATCGACTGTGGATGGGTTTGCATTACTTGAGATTTTCTGGATTTAGAACCTCCAGATCGGCTACGACAAAACGCCCATCTTTGCGAATGCACACATCGTCAAAGTAAATGTTGCCCCCGCCAAATTCAGGTCTTTGGATATTAACCATATCCCAGTGCACGGAGGACCGGTTGCCATTGTCTGCCTCATCATAGGCATTGCCAGGGGTGAAGTGAAATGAGCCTGCAATTTTTTCATCAAATAAAGTATCGAGCATGGGCATGGTGATATAGGGGTTAAATCCAAGTGAGAATTCACCGATGTATCGAGCTCCGTCATCACTGTCGAGAATGTCGTTGAGCTTGGCCGTATGATTGGCAGTGGCTTCGCTTATTTTGCCGTTTTTAAAAGTGAGACGCACATCGGAAAAAATTGTGCCGTGATAAAGTGTGGGCACATTGAAATGAATAACCCCATTAACCGAATCTTTAACCGGTGCGGTAAAACACTCTCCATCGGGAATGTTGCGTTCGCCCGTACAGGGTCTGACAGGAATGTTTTTGATGCTGAAAGACAGGTCGCTATGCGGCCCTGTGAGGCGCACGCGATCCGTTTGGTTCATGCGGGCAATCAGAGATTCTACGGCCTGGGCCATGTGGGCATAATCGAGGGTGCAGACATCAAAATAAAAATCTTCAAAAGCTTCGGTACTCATTTGCGCTTGCTGGGCCATGGAAGGGGTGGGCCATCGCAAAACAACCCACTTGGTTTTGGGCACGCGGATGTCGAAGTGTACAGGAGTGCGCCAGTGTTTTTCATAAGATGCCATGGCGTTTCTTGGCACATCGGCCCACTCAGCAATGTTGCGACTGCCGCGAAGGGCAATGTAAGCCTGCACATGTTGCATGCGAAAAGCTTCGTATTCTCCTGCTTGTTTCATGGCTTCAACATCTTGTGATTGAATGAGTTCGCGCAAGATGCGGTTATTCTTCAAAGTGACCAGAGGCACGCCCCCTGCTTCGCGCACCCGGCGAATCAGGGTAATAATCATGTCTTCTGGCATATCAAAGGCTTCAATTAAAACCGTTTCACCGGGTTGCAAACGGGTGGAATGTGCAACCAAAACATCGGCGAGTTTTTTGAGACGGGGATCTTGCATGAATCTTCCTTTCAGTCAAAAGATACTGTGCGGCGTACAAAAAGGCGGCTGGGAACTGGTCAAACAAACCATCAGCCCCTGGTCTCCATCCTCAGATTTTTTTGAATAAATCCTACAAAATAATACAAGAATGTGTGATAAACCACCCTTTTTGTGGGAAATTCGTTGACATGGTTTGGTGTGCCTTTTATACTATTGGAATCTGTTATTTGATGAAAAAACAAATAGGTAGGCAAAAAAATGCGTTTTAGACCGTGTATTGATCTGCGAAATGGGCGGGTGGTTCAAATTGTGGGCAGTACATTGCAGGAAGGCCAGAATAAAGCACCGGTGACAAATTTTGAAACCGAAAAATCACCTGCTGAATATGCCAGAATGTACCAGCGCGATGGGCTGGTGGGAGGCCATGTCATTGCTTTGGGACCGGGCAATGAAACAGCGGCTTTGTCGGCTTTGCGTGCATATCCGGGTGGGTTGCAAATGGGCGGTGGAATAACGCCAGACAATGCCCACCTTTATTTAGATGCCGGGGCCAGCCATGTGATCGTAACGTCGTATGTGTTTCGCGAAGGGCGGGTTGACAAAGACCGCTTGTTTGCCCTGATAAAGGCCGTGGGCAAAAATCGGCTGGTGCTGGATTTAAGCTGCCGCAAACGCGGCGATGAGTATGTGGTGGTGACAGATCGCTGGCAAACGTTTACCCATGAGGTGGTCAATGGCGCCACACTGGATAAATTGGCGCAACTGTGCGATGAATTTTTGGTACACGGTGTGGATGTGGAAGGCAAACGCGCAGGTATTGAAGAACTCTTAGTTGACATGCTGGGGCAGTGGTCTTCTATTCCCATCACCTATGCAGGTGGAGCACGCACCCTTTCGGATCTGGATCTTGTGAAAGCATTGGGTCGGGGGCGCGTGGATTTAACCATTGGCAGTGCGCTGGATATATTTGGCGGCCATGTGGCTTATCGCGATGTGGTGAACTGGCAAAAGAAACAGTCGTAAGCTTGGGGTCACAGGTCAAACCCATGCATTTTGGCCCGTGACTCAGGACTCGCGGCTCAGGACAGATTTATGGCGACATTTCAAGAAATTGGCGAGTTTGAGTTTATCGATCACATCGCGGCCCATATACAAACCATTGTGGTGCGGTGTGGAATTGGCGATGATTGCGCGGTGATGGATATCGATGCTCACCGCGTGCGATTGGTAACAACAGATTTAATGGTAGAACACGTTCATTTTGTGTGTGATTCACCCCCAGAAGGCGTGGGACACAAATTGCTGGCAGTGAGTTTATCCGATGTGGCAGCGATGGGCGGAAAACCGACCGATGCCGTGGTATCTGTGGCTGTGCCGACAAACTTTGATGTGGGATATGTGGAGCGCATTTATACAGGGTTGTACGCGTGTGCCGAACGGTTTGGCGTGGCCATTGTTGGGGGAGATACCACGCGCAGTCCTGAAGCGCTGGTGTTGAATTTGACACTGACCGGGGAAATGGCAAAAGATCGCGTGTGTTACCGCTCAGGGGCTCAACCCGGTGATCTCATTTGTGTGTCGGGTACACTGGGTGATGCGGCAGGTGGGTTGGCAATGATGCGTGGAGATATGGGCCTGTCGCGCGAGGATCGGGCACATTTGTTGAGACAGTTTAACCGACCAGAACCGCGCGTGGTTTTGGGCCAAACTCTGGCAGAAACGGGCGTGGTAAAAGCGATGATGGATGTATCAGATGGGGTGGCATCAGATATGAGGCATATGTGTCGACGCAGTGGGGTATCGGCAATCCTTCAAGAAACGGCGATTCCGATGTCAGATGCTTTTGTGCGGTTTTGCGAAAAAAGCCAGCAACCTGCAGTCCATCTGGCATTGTCGGGCGGTGAAGATTACGAACTGCTGTTTGTTATTGCCGCCGATCAATGGCCGGTTATCGATGCGTTGACAGCACAAGGTCAGTTTCCATCGATTCAAGTCATTGGCCGGATCATCGCTGGGAAAGGGGAAGTGTGGGTTGAATCTGCAGAAGGCGTGTTAAAACCACCTGTCAAAATGGGATATGACCATTTTAAAAGTTGATTCTGAAAGGGAAAAACCGGGATGTGTTGAAATCGACTGAAAAATTTAGCCCATTGCCGAATAGGTTTGATGCCGCCATTGTTTTTTTTGAGCCTGGCGGCGTTTTTTTTCCAATCGTTTTTCAATGGTCGTTCGCGAGGGTTTGCTGGTAATGCGCGGTTTTTGTTTTTTATTTCGGGCAATCAAGCGGTTTTGCAGGCGT
>CAXNEV010000332.1:0-4765 GCA_964200925.1 Candidatus Latescibacterota bacterium
CAATGTCACCACAACCGGTTCCACTGGCACATTTTGGTGAAATCCTGAATTGCCCGTTTTTACCTTGGCAATTTCATCCACAACGTCCATGCCTTCGACCACTTTGCCAAATACGGCATATCCAAAATCGCGCGTTCCCTGATCGAGAAATGCATTGTCGGCCAGATTGACAAAAAACTGCGATGTGGCGCTGTTGACATCCTGAGTGCGGGCCATCGACAGGGTTCCGCGTTCGTTTTTCACGCCATTGTCCGCTTCATTCTGAATGGGATCACGCGTGTCTTTCTGTTTCATCTCCGGCGTAAAGCCCCCGCCTTGAATCACAAATCCTGGCATGACCCGGTGAAAGATTGTTTCATTAAAAAAACCATCATCGACATATTGCAAAAAATTTGCAACCGTCACAGGAGCTTCTTTGTCAAACAGTTCAATGGTAAAATTTCCGTAAGATGTTTCAAAAACAACCATGCCAGACTCCCTTTTTGAATGATCAGGATTTGTGAACTTGCTTCAATTTGTCGTTTAAGGAATGTTCTTATGTATCTGCGCGTTTGTTTTCATCGGCTTCTGTCAAATTCGCGATTCGCGTTTTTACATCGGCCAGTGCAGGCAGGCCGTTTTCTGGTCGATCCAGATAAAAATAGGCCGTGGATGACCAATCGTCTTGCCGGTAAAAATTGCACCACCCTTCGGGCAATGAAGGATCTTTTAAATCGGTTGGCTGATCCAGCAGTCTGAAAAATCGACCGCCCCCTTTGGCATCCACACTGACGGGTATTAATGGCACGCCTTTTTCCATCAGTTCAATCGCCTTAAACCGGTTGCAGCCTCCTATCGTTTGTAAAACAGCACGGCAGTTTTGATCAAAATAAATGGGATCGGGCACATGATACCGATAAAAACACCACTGCCGATTGTCGCGATCTGCAATTGGGCAGCCCTGCGTTTGATGGGTATATTGCCCCTGCCCCCAGGCGGTGCCGATAAAATCTTCTGTGCCCGTGCCACACAGGGTTGGGTGCTCTTGATCGCCATCGAGCCATACTTTAAACTCGCCCTCGCCCCACCACGACCCCTCATAGGCCGGGTTGGCTGTAATTCCGATATTGCAGCCCAGATACCGCCCCGATCCTTCAAGGTGTGGCAAAACCTGCAAATCATTGCCCAGAACATTGGGCGATTCGCGATGCCAATAGGCATGAAAATACAATACATCATCACTGTGCGGCACATTGAGGAGTGTGTTGACATCGTAAAACAAATGCGACTGCGGGATATCCAATTCATTGGTCAGGGTAATGCGTGCGCCCTTGCGAAAGGGCATGGGCACAAAACAGTTAAAACTGCGGCCTTCCGGGTTGGAAAACAAATGGCATTCAAAAGCGACCCGCCGCCCCAATGCAAGGCCAAAAAAATCGCCCACCGGGGCCGACACGGCCGGTGTTTTTGCCCCATCCCAATACATGTCTATACGCAGGCCGCGCAACATCTGCGGGCTTTTATCTCCCACGGTCAACCAGATGCGGCAAATGGTTCCACTGCCTTTTACGTCGATCAATGTGCGCGTTTGCCCTGCGGCTATGCTGTCAAAGGCATACCCTTTGCCACCGCGATTGGTGCGTGCGGCCTGTCCTTTTTCTGCGGTTAAATTTTCAAAACTCGACCAGCGTGTTGTTATTCCCGCGG
Source organism: Candidatus Latescibacterota bacterium (assembly GCA_964200925.1). GTDB lineage: Bacteria > Latescibacterota > UBA2968 > UBA2968 > UBA2968 > CAXNEV01. The sequence goes on from CAXNEV010000332.1 coordinate 1,687, forward strand.
GTTTTTGATACAGTTCCATATCAGGCTCCTGATCCAGAATTAATACCGCGCATCTACCAACCAGGCTTCTTCGGGATGATTTTCCCAGCGCTTGCGCAACGCCTGTTCATGGGGGCAAAAATTGCCGTGCAGACTCACACCGCCGTGTGAAATATTCATGCTAACTGCCACTTCATCATCTCCGGCTGTGACCCAGTGTGGGGTTAACAACTGATTCCACAACAAATCGCCGGGGGTCATCCGATATGACAGCACATCTGTTGGGTCAACCTCTGGTGGTGTGATGCGCATAATCGTTTTGCGGTCATTTACACAGGTATCCAGCGCCGCGTATTTTTCAGGTTCTTTGAATCCATTAAAATTTTTCACCCCGTGAACCTGCCACGCCAAAACGTGTGACACATCGACGTGAAATGAGGAACTGCATCCTCTGCCCGAAATAAAAAAAATCGGGTAACACCGCTGCCAGGTGAAACCCATTTGAGATAAAAACATGCGCCACGGGATCATCACACGGTCTTGAAAATGTTCCAGAAATTTTCCCGGCCCATAAAAATTCTTCAAATAAAAATGTGCCAGACTGAACGGCATTTCTATGGCTTCTTCAAGCGGCGAGGTTTTGAATTTTTCAGATAACACATCTTTTTCCGATTCGCTTAATTCGTCGGACAAAAACTGAACCCGCGCGTCGGAGTCTTTGCGCAATATGTCCACGATGTCTTCTGCCGATGGCAAATCCATGTCAAACTGGAAAAAATTCGGATCAAATACAAAGTTCTTCGGCCCGTTCCAGTAGCGGTGAAAGTCATCTTTGCTGCGCACAATGATTTGCATTTATAATCTCCATGAAAAGACATATTCTCAACTCACAACACATCCCCTTATTCCTGTCCCACTTGGCGCACCTTGACAAACCGCCCTTTTTGTGCCGATTCACGGGCGGCCAAACACGCATAGGCACTTTGAACACCTGTTTCAATGGGTGTGCGCGACTTTGTTTTTCCCTGAATGATGCCAATAAAATCATATCCCAATTCCGTATCGCCGCCAAAATGGCTCAGGCCCTGACCGGCAGATTCTGTTGCTGAAAACGGCGCGTGGTGCCGCACCCGGCGCAACTGATTGGTGTACCAATCAAACCCCACCGTACCCATATATCCACTCACGGTGGCCCCGCGTGTGCCGGCATCGCGCCGGGCATAAAACACCTGTGTATATATCCCGTGTGCACCAGAGGCAAATTCCATCAGGGCGCTTGAACAATCTTCGTTTAATGTTCCCTCTTTTGCCGAACCACAATCGCGCCCAAACAAACAGCGATGGTCGTTCTGATTGCCACCCGAACCATTGCGACGGCGGTTTTGCGGGCTTTCCAAACACGTTTCCTGTTCTGGGCACTGCGAACAAAATAAATCGGCCTTTTTGTCGCCACCATATACTTGCCCCACCGTCATCATGGCCGATACACGCACAATGGGTTCGCCCATCAAATAGCTGATGTAATCAAAATCGTGTGTGGCTTTTTGCAAAAACAGCCCGCCTGTGATGTCATAATAGCGATATCCGGCTTCCCAATAACCCGTGCCATACGGCACATAATTGGTCGCTGTGACATGAATGGGTTTGCCCACCGCACCCTCTTGTATGTATTGCCGGGCCAATATGCACAAAGGCGACACCCGAAGGGGAAAACTCACCACGACCTTGCATTTGCTTTTTTCAAAGGCGCGTTCCAATGCTATGGCTTGCCGCATGGAAATGGCCACGGGTTTTTCCAAAAAAAGCGGCAAATCATATTGCGCCGCTTTTACCGCAAAGGGCGAATGCAAGTTGCACCGCGTTCCAATCGCCAGAGCATCTAACTTTCCCTTTTTCACCATTTCTTCCAGCGACCCGTAAAACACCACGTCCTGTTGATCGCACGCTTCCAAACGCGACCGTGCGCCTTTTTCATCGGGATCAACAATACCCACCACCCGCAAATCGGGCGCTTGTTTGCGAAACACATTGCGAATCATCCCGCTTATGCGCCCACCGTGGCCCACTACACCCAAACGAATCATATTGCGCTCCTTTTATTCAGACCCACAAATCACAAAAAGAATGAGTTTTAATAGTAAGGAATTCATCCAAAGATTTCAAGCAGCATAAAAGTCGCCCCTTTGATCGAATGATCAAAGGGGCACTAAAACCATGTGGCCTCTGCACGTTTTACGGCACTGGCTCAGGCACAGGTATCGCCTGCGTGATTCCTTCATGCGGGGCAACCCGACGGGCATAAAACAACAAAATCACAAATACAAATAGGGCAATCACCAGATCCATTAACACCGCATACAGGGTTACCTGTGGGCCAACACGCTCAAAAAACTGGCCGATGAGATAGGGCACCGACATGGCACCCAAACTCGATCCGGCAAAAAACCAGCCCGTCACACGTGCGGTAATGACAATATGCCGCTCTGTGAAAGCTAACAGCGTGGCAAACATCGACGCAATAAACAAACCCGCCCCAATTGTGCCCAACCATAAAATTGTCACCGACTGCGGGAATATCAGGATCAGCAACACACTGCCCATCGCCCCTGCAATATCTGCCATCAAAATCACATTGGGCCGCACTCTGGCCGCTACGGGAATGCCGATGAGCCGCCCCAGCGTTAAGGCTCCCCAAAACCCCGATGTCAAATACGCCGACACCGTTTCATCGGCCAGCCCCTGTCGCACCGCATAAGTGTAAATCCATCCGCCAATGCCGACTTCTGCCCCAACAAATGCAAAAAAACACGCCGCCACCAGACAAATGTACAGGGTATATCCGTCCTGGCGTTTGGCCTGTTTGTTCTCTTTTTGAATGGCCGGGCTGCGAATCAATAAAAATGTCAGCGCTGCTGGTGTGATCAACAGCGCCAGTGCGCCATAAGCCCACGTCATTGTCCCGGTTATTTGCATCATTTGTGCCACCACAATGGGCGACAAAAATGCCCCCACACCAAAACAGAAATGCAGGCCATTCATATAAGGCCCAAGATTTTCTGGATGGTTCCACACCAGCAAAATGTTGCCGCCCACATCCAGC
>CAXNEV010000333.1:0-4752 GCA_964200925.1 Candidatus Latescibacterota bacterium
GGTTGATGTGGCAAAGGTACGCGACCCGGAAGTTCCGCCCACATTGTTGACCAGAATGTCTAAACCACCCAATTTGTCGGCAGCAGCATTGACAAAACGTTCGGTTTCGCCGCGCTGGGCCACATCGGCTGTTAATCCGAAGGTTTGAATGCCGAAGGTTTTCAGTTCTTTGAGGGTCTGGTTGAGAGTTTCCTGGCCGCGTGCGCAAATGGCCACATGGCATCCTTCCTCGGCAAATCGCAGTGCTGTTGCCCGGCCAATGCCACGGCTGCCCCCGGTGATGAGGGCTATTTTGTTTTTGAGTTTGAGATCCATTTATGCGCCTCCTGGTCAGACCATTTCAGATTGTTTTATTGAAAGATATAAATCTGGAATATTGCCATCCAAATAGCCGTACAATCGCGATTGTGTACCTACTTGAGTACTGACATACCGTTTGTTGACAATGTCACACAGGTAATGGGCATTAAACAAATGGCCCGATTTTTCGAGCTTAAAAATGGGACCATCCATAATTTTTCGATAGGTTGGATTTTCTTTTTGTAAAATGCCCAATTGGGCAATGACATCGTCGGTATTGGCAAAATGTTCAATGTAGGGAACAAGCCGGTTGTGGGCATTGCTCAACGTGTCGTCGGCATCGATTTCATCGGCTGCTGAGCCAAAGGTATAAACTTCGAGCCGGGTGAGTTTTTCAAGGCGGTTTTTTTGTCGAAAGTCCCGAATGAGTTCCCGAATGACATTGGATGCAACAATAGCCCCTTGAGAATGTGCCAGCAGGATCACACGGTCATACATATTTGAAAATATGGCGTCTTCAACTCTGCGTTTGGTATAAAGTTCGGGCGTTAATGAAAAATCAAATGTGCGGCCAAAAACACTCTCGAAAATATCTATTAACACGCCGTCTGTGGGGTTGTAGATCAATTCGATGGGGCGTTTAAACACCGAATATAAATAGGCCCCATTCATTTTTAAAAGCGTGGGATCTGTGGCGATGCCATTGACAAAAAACCATTTTTCACGTTGGTATCGAACCAGGGTTTCGGCATCTTCTTCTCCACCTTCATAAGGGTATGAACTGGGTGCATCTCTAAATGGAAACACACGCGGTGTGAAAATTGCGGCCAGTGCCTGAAGCACATTTTCCAATGCGCGAAGCCGGTGATCGCCCCGTGAATTGCGGGCTAATTTGAGTTCGCCCCACTGGCTCAGGTTAAATTCTGAATGTTTATTGATGTTCCATGAAGAAGGTGGACCCACAATAGAAAGCAACGGTTCCCAGGGCGGGAATTTGACCAGGTGCCGGGCAATGAGTCTGATGTCAAATAGGGTTGCGGCTACCCTGTTGGATCGCGCTTTTGCGTTGGCCATGATGGTTCCATTTGTAAAAGGTGCAAGGTTCAGCGCGAAGGATCATAAGGTCTGGCGGTGGGGTTTTAAATGTTCGCCCCCTTGGTTAAATGTCGGAATATGCCCATGCCTTTGGCAAGTGCCACTTATCCTTTGAGAAAATCAAAATATTCTTTTGCCGTTTTTGTCCAGGTGTATTCTGTGCGCACATATTCGCGGGCTTCTTGTTTGATGGCAGATCGTTCTTCGGGTGACATTTTGAAGAACGCATGAATCTGATCGACAAATGTGCGGTAGTCGTTTGGCGGAATGAGATAGCCCCCTTTTTGCACACTTTCGGTGAGGGCATCTACGGCAAAAGCCACAACGGGTGTGCCGTCGTACATACATTCCAGCGGGGCAATGCCAAACCCTTCGGCATCTCCTGGGTAGGGGATATTGGGCATGAGAAACAAATCGACTTGCCCGCGCAGCATGGCCAGCATCTCATCGTTGAGATAGATGAGTTTAATGCGATCATTCAGGTTCATTTTTCGATGGATGCGTTCGATGGTTTCGGTTTCTGGGCCGTGCCCGCTGATGAGCAGCGTAATATCGGGATCCAGCAGAGGAACGCCTTTTTCGAGAAAGGCCGCAATGCCTTTGCGGGGTACCTGACGGCCAAAGTTCAGCAGAATTTTGTCATGGCCCAATTTGAGGTTATGGGTTTTTTCAAATTGTGTTTTGAGTGTGTTTTTTGTGTTTTCCAGCAATTCGGGCGGTTCCACACCGAGATAAATCACATCGACTTTTTCGGCGGGTTCGCCAAATTTTTTGATCAGGTTTTTGGAGTGCTGACTGATGGTGGCAATGCGTTCACAGGCGGCAAATCCCCATTTCATCAACTGCGTGTTAACCGGGTGCTGATAAGTTACTTCCAGACCATAAATGGTGACGACAAACCGGGCTTTTGAAAAGGGTTTTAAAAAGGGTGCCAGCACACAAATCACCCCATCGCTAAAAAAGACCACATCGACGCGTCGAAAGAGCACCTGAAAAAAAGCCACCAGAAAAGCATAGGGTATAAACCATGACAGGTGAAGCGTCGATTGTTTTCCCAGGGCGACCAGTTTTACCGGATATTGGGCGCTGATGTGTTTGTAGAGGTGATAACATGTGGTTTGAATGCCGCCCACACTGGGTGGGAAGCGACGGGCGAGAAAGAGAATCCGAGGGTGTTTTTCTTTGGGCATGGTCATATTTTGATTATATGTGAAGGTCGGCTTGTTTGGCCCGGTCGATCAATTCCTGTTCGGCTCTTTTGCGGTCTTCATCGGTTTTGATGGGCATCACCGTTACACCGGGTGATGGTTTGGGGTAAAGAATTCGGCTGGCACCAGCCTGTTTCATGGCTTCAATAACAGGTTCGGGATTGTGGGTGAGGGCAATGATGGTGCCGCCGCCGCCTGCACCGGCCAATTTGGCTCCCAGTGCGCCCCCATCCAGTGCGGCTTGAATGAGCCGGTCATTTTCTGGCCCTGAGCCGCCCAGTTCTCGTTGAATCTCATGGTTTTCAATCATCAGTTCACCCAAACGCGCCCAATCTTCTGCGAGGATGGCGCGTTTCCCCATACGCGCCAGATGGGCGATTCGCAAATAACATCGGGTCACTTCTCGGTCGCCCTGTAACCAGCGTTCTCGTATGGGCACATGCACGGTGCCGGAACTGCGTTTGATTCCCGTGTGCCCAAGAACCAGCGGGTAAGTGGAAATGTAAGGGTGCAGGGGTTCTATGGTGGCATAGGGTTCATCCCCAAAGGCCCGGTAAAATTGCTTTTCCCGGAAGTCCATATAATTGAGGCCGCCAAAAGTACACATATAAGCATCCTGATATCCACACAGGGCCATGTAATTCAATTCGATGTGCCGGGCCATTTCTGCGCGATAAAACAAATGTTCTTGTCGCCCCAGAAATGCAAAAATGGCATTGAGAAGGGAAACACTCATGGCAGAAGAACTCGAAAGCCCGGCTGCAAAAGGGACGTTGCACGCCCAGCGCAATGCAAATTTGGCATGGCCCAGGTTCAAAAAATGCACAATGGCTTTGGCCACGTCAAAATACCCTCCGTCGGGGAGGAGATCTTCTGCTTTGTGAATTTCATGGCGATGCCCGGCTACTTCAAAACTCAACACCTCAGAATGTTCAATCAGAACGGCCGCGCGTTCCTGTGTTGAGCAAGAAATGACACTGCCCCCATACATGTCGGTGGGATTGCCGATAATGCCACAGCGGCCTGGCGCGGTTGACAGATACGCCACAGACATGGTTAAAATTCCCTCAGGCGATTTTGCAAATACTGGCGGATCAGATACCCATAACGCTGGTCGAAAAGGGTAAAATCGATAAAGGCTTTGAAATAGGATTCAAGGTTGCCAATGTCATAGCGCAATTCTTCGGGTTGGAGTTTGACACAGCGCACCTTGTGTCCCATTTTCATTAAGGTGGCAATGGCATCGGTGAGTTCCAATTCCCCGCGATACCCCGGTGTGGTGCGGCGCAGGGCCGTAAAAATTTCGGGATTAAAAACATATCGGGCGGCAACACCAAACTGGCTGGGAGCTTCATCTTTAGCCGGTTTTTCGACAATGCCTTCGATTTCAAAATCCGAGTCGTTTTCGCCATTTTTGGGTTTGACAATGCCGTAGTGATGCACTTCGTTTTTGGGAACTTCAACCACGGCAATGGTGCAACTGGCCTTGTTTTTTTGGTGGGAGTTGATCATGCGCCGCACCAATCCGGAATGGTTGCCCGATTTGATGATGGTGTCGCCAAAGGCCACCACAAAAGGTTCACCGGCTACAAAATCTTCGGCCATGGCAATGGCATCGCCAATGCCTGCCGGGGTAGATCGACCGGGTGGAATGATCTGGCGAGTGTAAAAAAAACGAACCCCTTCCTGGTTGTAATCGAGTTCTTCCAGCAGATCTTCCCGGTCTCTTTCAGACAAATAACTCTGCAATTCGGGATCGCGGTCAAAGTGATCTTCAATGGTGCGTTTGTCTTTGCCGGTAATAAAAAGTATTTTTTTCAACCCCTGTTCCACCACTTCTTCCACCACATATTGCACAACGGGTTTGCGGCCCACCGGCAGCATTTCTTTGGGTTGAGATTTGGTCGCTGGCAATAAGCGTGTTCCCATGCCGGCCACGGGAATAACAACTTTTGAAATTTCCATAATGAGCGACTCCTTTGTATTCAGGCGCTTGACAGAGAAAGGGTTGTATCGTAAAGTTTTATGTAGCCCAAAAAATAACAGAGGGTTTTAATGAATGCAAGGTAAAATTCCAGGTGAGAGGTCAGATTTAAATGGCTGAAGAACAACAAAATCAGGCTGCTGCTGATGCCGGGGAGATGGCAGA
>CAXNEV010000334.1:0-4705 GCA_964200925.1 Candidatus Latescibacterota bacterium
CATGAAAAAAACGCGCCTGTTATGCCTGCCAGCAGATTCCGTGTCTTCCTTGCCCCAGCTGGGTGTGGGATCTTTTATCTGGCAGCACTATGCACCGGAAGGATTTTTTGAACACGTCATGTTTGCCTATTTGGACAACCGGGAACAAACCGTTTTGCTGAACGAAACCTATTCTATCCGTCTGTTTAAAAAAAGGTGGGGCAACAACATCCTGTCCAAAGCGTTTTTTTATCTGATTCGCATTCCGTATTTTGCCCTGCGTTTAATCCAACTGATCAAACGGGAACAGATCGATGTGATACGTGCACGCTCGGCCAGTTACAACGCCCTTGCAGGTGTGATTGCAGCCAAACTCACGGGCCGCCCATCGGCCATTTCCATTCATGCCCCCTATGCCGAAGACCGCCAGCACGCCAATCGCAACCGTCTATCGCTCATGGAAGAAGCCCTCGTTGAAAAATTGTCCATTCGATGGGCAGACCGCGTGTATGGCGTGAGCACAGCCATGCGGGATTATGCCATAAACATGGGGGCGGCCCCTCACAAGGCTCAGGTTTTGTACAACCGAGTCAACATTGAAAAATTTCAGCACCAGAATATCGAAACCATCCAGGCTCTTAAAAAACGCTTCAACATATCACCTCAGGATCGCATTTTGATCACGGTGGGACGTTTGGTTCCTCAAAAAGATCCTATTACTTTATTGCAAGCGCTCAAACACCTGACACAGCAAAATCCAAATTATCGCCTCATCATCATCGGCATTGGGTATTTAAAAAACCAGATGGAAACCTTTATTCAGAACAACAATCTGTCTGGCAACGTACATTTTGAAAACAATGTCAATCACGACGATCTGCCTGCCTATTTCCACATCTCCCATGTTTTTGTTTTGCCCGCGCTTTACGAAGGTTTTGGCATTGTGTTAATCGAAGCGCAGGCAGCAGGTCTTCCCATTGTGACCACGCGCATCTCCGGCACCGCCGATGTTGTATCAGACCAGAATGCCATTTTAACACCTGTTGGCGATCCGCTGAAATTTGCAGCGGGCATTGCACAAATTTTTAATGACCCACCCGGCACACACCAACGCACCATGCAGGGTTTGAAAGATGTACAGCGTTTTACAGAACAGGCCATTCAATCGCGCGAAATCCAGTTGTACGAGGAATTGTTAAACACACATCAAACTTGAACCAGACATGCTCTTCAACACCCTGCAATTTCTGATCTTTTTTATCATCGTGTTGGGGTTGTATCGCGCCCTGTCGGATTATCGGTGGCAAAATGCCATGTTGCTGGTCGCCAGTTATGTGTTTTACGGCGCATGGAATTGGCGTTTTTTATTCTTAATTGCTGCTTCCACCCTCATCGATTATTGGGCCGCGCAAAAAATTCATCGGGCAACACAGCCCCGAATGCGCAAATTATTGCTGGGCATTAGCCTGTCGGCCAACCTGGGACTGTTGGGTTTTTTTAAATATTACAACTTTGGCATCGAATCCTTTCAGATTCTGCTGTCAACCATCGGATTTGACGTTCACAGTCACAGCCTGAACATCCTGCTGCCCGTGGGCATTTCTTTTTACACCTTTCAAACCATCAGTTATACCGTTGATGTTTACCGGCGCGTGCGCCCACCCGTTACCAACCTGCTCAACTTTGCGCTTTACGTGGCCTATTTCCCGCAACTCGTGGCCGGCCCCATTGAAAAAGCCACCCAGTTGTTGCCTCAAATTGAAGCGCCCCGAACGGTCACCCAACAAGATGTGCGCATTGCCTTTTTGTGGATATTGCTCGGTTATTTTAAAAAAGTGGCCATTGCCGATACGCTGGCCCCCATGATCGATTATGCCTTTTCCAACCCGCAAGAGGTCAGCGGTGCCGTATCTCTTGTCGCCATTTTGGCTTTTGCCATTCAAATTTACGGCGACTTTGCCGGTTACACCCTCATCGCCCGCGGTGTGTCTCGCCTCATGGGCATCCATTTGATGGAAAATTTTCGGGCACCCTATCTGGCAGCCAGCCCGCGCGACTTCTGGTATCGCTGGCACATCAGCCTTTCGACATGGCTGCGCGAATACCTCTATTTTCCGCTGGGTGGCAGCCGACATGGGCGTTTCCGAACCTATCTCAATTTGATGATCACCATGCTTTTGGGAGGCCTCTGGCACGGTGCGCGGTGGAACTTTGTCCTCTGGGGGTTTTACCATGGATTGCTGCTGGTGGGCAATCACGCCCTGAATCAAATCCCTTTCAGGTTCAACAACCGGGCGTGGAAAGGCGCACAAATCGCCCTCATGTTTGGCTTCACACTTTTTGGCTGGTTGTTGTTCAGAGTTCATGACATGGGACAATTGGCAATCATTCTTGAAAACATTACCACGCGTTTTTACTGGACACCCGATTTGATCTATTATCTCAAACCAACACTTTGTGCCTTTGTTCTGTTAATGGCCTATCACATCTGGCAAGAACGCACCGGCAATGACCTGATCTTGTTGCAAACCAGCAAGTGGGTTCAACTGGGCAGTTATGCCTTTATCATTTTTGCCCTCGTGACGATACGGTTTCAGGCCGTCCCATTTGTCTATTTTCAGTTTTAACCAACCTCATCCGTATGCACACCACGCTGAAAAAAATAAGCATCACAGGCTGTGTGTTGCTCCTGTCCATCATCGCCACAGAAGGGTATTTGCGATTGACTATCCCCTTTGAACTGGCGCTTGAAACTTGGTTTACCCCTGGAATTCACACACCCGACCCTCAATTTGGTTTTGTTTTTACACCCCACTATCATGGCCACATGCGCCACCCCGATGGGGTGTGGGGCGTTCCGTTGCACCTCGATCAGCACGGGTTTCGAAACACCCCATCCCGATCATCCGATCACCCCGCAAAACGCATTGTCATGATCGGGGGCATGTCCATGCTCATGGGATTTGGTTTGCCCGATCACCAGACCATTCCCGGTTGCATGGCATCTCAACACCCTCTGGACATTCAAAACACGGCCTGGGCCGGTTTTGATCTGTATCGCAACTGGCATTTATACCTTCAAAAACTCGGCTCTGAGCCCCCCCCTGATCTTGTTATTTTATCCATTTATGGCAACCATTCCGATATGCTCGCCCATTTTGCCCAATTGCCAGATGATTTCACCCAGATGCCCGTCCCTTTTCAACAGCGCCACCTGTTTTATTTTTTCAACAACCTCGTCATCCAGCGCCAGGGGCCTTTGGCACAGGCCCTGGGCCCCATGTTTTATGCCTCTTATATCGGTTATCGCCTGTTTCATGCCACAGACCGGCGGCTCATAACCATGGGCCTGGGCAAACCCCTGCAAGGGCCTGCGCAAACCCTCTCTACACCTCCCACAAGCGAAGGCTGTGAAAAGTTCGTATCTTTTATTGAACATGTCTCTCACCATTTCCAAAATAAAGGCACAAAATTGCTCGTTGTTTTTTTGCCCATTCGCAACACGTCAGACACCTTTTACACCTCATTGGTTGAGGCCCTGCCTCCCCATATCCCCTATCTGGATTTGCACCGCGAACAATCTCAAACTTTGGCCAAAGAAACGTTTATTGCCGATGGGCACTATGGCCGAGAACAATCTTTAATCATTGCAACCCGTCTGGTCAAAACCGTTGATGCGATTTTGAACCAGAACCAATCGATCATCCTATCCCGACAATCTGAAAAACCATGACACCTGTCAAAACACATACCCCACAGCGCATCTTGTGCATCTTTCACCCCTTTCGGATTTATGCCGGGAAAACCCATGTACAAACATCAAAACCCAAAACAGGTCTGCAAAAAATTTTCTCCTTTCCCGCGCACCTATCAACCTATCGGATCAATCCGCGATCCTTTGTTTACATGGCAGATTGTGCAGTGGCATTTCAACAAACCGAAATGCCCCATGCCAGAATGGACCTGCTTGCATCTTCAACAGATGCAGAACAATTGCCGCATCAACACAAATCCGCATTTCATAAAATCTGGCAAACCAATGATGTCCATGTTGGGCTCGTAAAAGATTCAAAACTCAAAAAAGACATTCAGGCCGAAAATTACGACCTTATTTTATTGCTGTATCCCGACCCGGTGGGCATCGGATGGACGCAAATGGAACGCGCCGCCCAAAAACTCAACATCCCCATCGCCGTTTTAAATGGCCGCAAACGCTTCTTCCCTCTGGATGCCCAAACCCATCGCGCGTTAAAATTTCGCCGGTTGCTCGAATATATCTGGGGAGCCGAAATCCTGTTCACCCTGTTCTTTTTACTCAGCCTGCCCTTTGTATTGATCGGCGATGTGTTCTCCCGTTTTTTTCGGTTATTCCGTTCGCCGTGGAAAACGCCAAAACCGATTTCAACAACAAAAACAATATCTCCGGCCGCCACAACACAGGTACAAAACTGGTGGACCAAAAGCCCCATGGTTTATGGCCAAACGCACGGACAGCCTATGTATGAAACCAACAGCGGAACAGAACAGACCCTCACACTCGGCGACGAAGCCTTTTTCAAACAGGTCGATTATTCCTTTTATCGCTGGAACCAGCCCCTGCACATTGGCCCGGACAAATTTGCCAAAATTTATCCCTATGAAACATACCGCAACAAACGCGTTCTCGAAATCGGGTGCGGCATGGGCACAATGGCCATGAACTGGGCCCAACGCGGCGCGTGCATCA
>CAXNEV010000335.1:0-4687 GCA_964200925.1 Candidatus Latescibacterota bacterium
CCCCATACCCCTTGTTGGTTTTGACATCGGCAACCACATTTAACCAGAGCCTCGACAAAACAGATCCCCTTTCAGAAAATCAGTTGGCCATCATACGCCACAAATTGGGGTTTGACACACACCCCCTGGGGCGTCCGCTCACAGATACCCAAGATATCCCAATAGGGCAACGGTTGTGGGTCGGCATCAAACGCGATGGAAAAGCGCAATTTTATCGGTGTGTCTTAGTTGAAAATACCCCAACCGGGTTGCAAATTGCCCCCATAACCAAAACCGATGAAAACGCCTTTCGAGACCCCCGCCCCAATGAAACCATCTACATTCGATTCTGGCGACGTGGCGACAGTGAATACCAGTTCAAATCCCAATGGCTAAACCTGCCATATGCCAACACCCTGTGCCTGATCCATTCTGCCCAGATCAAACGCCTGCAACACCGCGATTTTTTCCGACTGCCCGTCCATATTCCGGTGGTTATTCACGCGATCTCCAGCACCGAAGAAGCCCACATTCCACCCGAAACGCTGGGCAATCACAAAAGCCAAACACTGGGATTGGGCCGTCTTACCGACCTCAGTGCCGGAGGTGCTGCCTTGTTAACCTCAATCCCCATCACATATGGATCGCACATCTGGCTTGCCCCCATTGGAGAATCGCACTTTGCCCTGTTGGGAGTTGCAGGTTATGTGCGAGATGTGGCGCCGGAAGGAAAAAACAGCTATCGACATCGTCTTGAATTTGTCAATTTAACCGATGCCCACCAGGATATCCTGGCCCGCCAAATCCATCAAACCCAACTTTCACCCTCCCTGTTGTATCCAAAACCATCTGCCCTGTCCCACTGAAAAAAACACCATAAAAAAACCGGGAAAGCCCCGGCTTTTTGATAACCGCGACCACCTTTAAAACAGCGATTTAATCAACCCTTTGGCTTTGTCTGTGGCCTTGTCTTTGACTTTGACTTTCAAAGAATCCACAACCCCCGAAATCTTTTTCTGTATATCGGCCTGAACGCGCGTTTCAATTTTGGGTTTGCTGGCTGTGCCGCCAATATGCACAAGCAACGGAATGCGCGCATCGGGTTTCACATTTAACCCCGGAATGCGGTCCAAGCCCAGTTGGGCCACATTGAGACGGGCAGCAGGCAAATCGGCATTCACCGCCACATCCAGTGTGCCATCCATTCCAACAGATCCCGCCACTTGAAATGCCGACTCACCCGATGAAAAACCCATCTTGTTTAAAAAGACGCGGCCATTCTCAATTTTAAACGGTGCCACCAGAGATCGCAAGGGCAAATCCGAAAAATTGAGAAATTGCACATGCGGCACAAAACCCGAAGCGGTTTGCAACCAGGGCCAGTTCACCACATGGCCATCGTCCAATCGCGCTTCGCCATCGGCAACCATAGTATGGTTCACCAGCGTCAATGTGGAATCCATGTGGCCATTTAATTTTAATGCCGTGCCCATTTGCCCAAACAGAGGAATGGGCCAACCCATAAAATCCTTTAACAATTGCGCCGTTTCTATGCGCGATAAAGAGGCAGATGCCAGCACGGGAAACAACCCGTGATCGGGCCGGCCATCTATTTGCGCCTGTGCTGTTAATGAGCCGCCCAACACCGTAGCCCGAAGGCTATCGACCTGCAAGATGCGATTTTTCATAACCATTGCGCCATTCACATTGCCATATGGAATGCTGTCGCTGACCATCGTTTCAATGTCCAGATCAACATGCCCATCCATCATGCGCATGGCCAGCAACAAACCCGACGTGGCATCTTCCACAGGCGGCAGGGTCGCCGGATCGGGAAACAGATCGTCCAGATCGAGCATGCGCGATTGCACATTTAAATCGACAAAAGGCCGCCCATTGCCCAACACCAGCCAATCGACAAAACCCTTGCCACGCCCCGTCACTTTCACATCTGACCGTCCCGCCCGAACAGATACCTGTTTGATCTGCATCACGTCTTGGGCCTGTAGCGCAACAGACCATTCCATCCTTTCAACGGGCACGCGCAAATCCGGCATGCTGGCTGTTCCATTAACCAGAGAAATGTTGCCCGTCACCTGATAGGCCTGAGGATTTAACACCGGTGCAAAATGGTCCAGGGTGCCCAAAGCCTGAATGGAGGCCGACAACTTGCCATCGGTTTCATATCCTTTTGGCAAAAATCCAACTATGGCATCTTTCAGGTGGGGCACCTCTATTTGAACAGCCAACCGGGCGGGGTTTGGCACACCTGGCCCTGGCGGCCACAATCCGTCAACCTGGCCTGATGCTTGAATGCTTGCCCCCATCGTTTTGGCCACAAGACTCTGAAGATGTAAACTGCCTTTTTCAAAAACAATCACCGCGGCCTCCACGGCCACAGGACCGGGCAGGGCCTCGCCAGAAATAGCCACCTGCGACAACCTGATCTGCGCCACAATATCCGGATAACGAACCGGTTCAACCGTTTTCAAAAGCCCGGTTACAGAAGCCGAAATGGCGGCCGTTCCCCCTATGTGCATCCCCTCGATTTGAGATCCCAAAAAAGACGAGGCTTCTGACAGATCCAGGCCCGGTTCATCGATGCGCAAATCGAAATTTGTGCCGTCATCTTGCACCATCACTTTTCCAGAAGCCGTGATCCCAACAGGCCCAAAGGCCACTTCTATCGCATCGGCATACACGGTTTTGTCTGCCAAACGCACCCGATGCATCACACGCAAAGAACCCGTGTTTAACGAATCGGCCTGGCCCTGTTTCCCCCAGGCCAACCGCTGGACCAACAAATCGCCATTCAGCGTTGTTTCAAGCCCTTTTTTGGCGATATCCAACCGATAATCAAGCCCCTCTATTTGCAGCACAAACCCATCGCGTCGATCCACATAATAAAAAGCCCCTTTTTCGATGATCAGCACGGGTAAGGTCACCCGGGATTCTGATGCGGGTTCTTCTTTTGGGCTTTCTTCTGCCTCAATCAAATCGGCATAATTGGCCTGGCCCTGTTCCGACATCACAACCGAAATGCGAGGGCCGCGAAAGGTGACCTCCGAAATCAACACGTCTCCGCGCAACAGGGGCCAAAAATTTAAAAAGAAGGCCCCTTCTTCAACCTGTATAAACGGGTCCGAACCAAATCCGGCGCGATCTGAAACGCGCAATCCCGAAACCGATGCATGCAATCCACCCCAAAAACCGAGCTGTACATCGCGCAAATCCACAGGTCGATTCAGGGTTTCAGAAATGACCGGCAAAATGAGTGCCTTCAACCGACCCGACGTGAAATACAACCGCAACCCCACCCCCATCACCACCCCAATCAGCACCAGTCCCACACCGATTTGAATGACTCGCCGCAAAGACATCATCAGCACCCTCTCAAGAAACTGTCACTTTGTTTGTTCCGATGCCTCACTGGATTGCCCGGTCAGCTTGATGCCCAGCCAACCCCATACACCCGCCATCACCATGGCAAGGCCCGGATAAACAGCCCCCGGCAACCGCCCAAAAATTTCGCCCAATAGTGCAAAAAAACCGGCCAAAACACCTTTGGAACCCCGATAAACAAACGCATCAATCATCTCTTTGGCCCGATATCGCGCATCAAATGACATCGGAATATATAAAATTTCTTTGCCAGCGCGAAACACCGAATAATCGATTGCCTTAAAAATCAAAAAAGCCGCAGCCCCTGTCCACAAGGCAGGATAACCCAGCAAAACAGCACAGGCCATCAAATGAATGACAGGCATGGAGACATGAATGCCCCGCAAAGGCACAAAACGCAAAATCAGCGGCGCAACCAGAAATTGAAACACAGAAGCCGTGGCATTTAACGTGGAATAAAAATCACCCATAAACGCCGTCCGTCCATCTTTTTCAGGCATGGCCATTTCAACAAGCCCGTAAAAACGCAACTCCAGCGCCGTTGAAACCGCCTGTGTGACAGCAATCAGCAATGCCAGATAAATCAATGTCCGATTGTGCCGAAAAAGCCCCAATGCCAGTGTTCCTTGATGTGGCACCGGATCTTGCGGGGTGGGTTCACCCCCCAGGCGATAGGCCCACCATGCACACCCAGCGGCTGGAAACAACGACAACCCGGCAAAAATCAACAACTGTTCACTGCCCAAAACCTGTGCCAGTTGTCCCACGAGCCACCCGCCCGAAATGGCACCCAGTGAGGCAATGCCACATATGGGGCCATTTAATTTTTTGGCCTGATCCGTTTTTAATGTGCTGTTGATAAACGACCAGTACTGTTCAATAATCAACACCACATAAGCTTCACGCAGCACATATAACACCCCCAGCGCCACTTGCCACTGTGCGAGAATGGCCGCATAACACAAGAGAATGCCCACACCCGAAAACACAGAAGTCAAAAACAAAGTGCGCCTTGTGCCCATGCGCGACAACAACCAGCCATACCCGTAAATCATGGCCAGTGTGCCAACCGGTGATAAAACCATCACCACGGGCAGTCGGTGTGCCCCAAATGCGCCGATAAACAATGACGCCGAAACAGAGCGCACAAATTCATACCCGCACAACAAAAACCCTGCGGCCACCCCAACAAACAACGCCGCTAAAACAGGTCGGGAAGGGGGAACCGTTTTCATATTTGTTTTCACCAGAAACCCATCTCCTGACTCAAAATTTGGCGGGGTTCAAATATAGCGATTTTGGGGTA
>CAXNEV010000336.1:0-4672 GCA_964200925.1 Candidatus Latescibacterota bacterium
GTCAATTTCAGCATTCCTTGAATGTCAATTTGCCGAATAGGGAAGCAAGTCGCATACCGAAGCTCTTTGTTTATGGAATATAGTTATTAAAAATAATATTTTATGTAAAATATAGGATTTGCCAAAAATTCAAAAGACGGCTTTCCACATGGAATATATTTCCATGTGGAAAGTCATTCATGACCCTCGTGCAATCTTTGCTGCCACAAAATAAGGCAGGATATTTTGGCTGCACGATTTATAGGCACAAGCATACAAAAAGTCAAAAAATAAGGCCAAAAACCACA
Organism: Candidatus Latescibacterota bacterium; assembly: GCA_964200925.1. Classification (GTDB taxonomy): domain Bacteria; phylum Latescibacterota; class UBA2968; order UBA2968; family UBA2968; genus CAXNEV01. The sequence continues at coordinate 288 of CAXNEV010000336.1, forward strand.
TGGTTTTTTGGCCTTATCGAACACATGACAGGATCAATCGCGGCGGTTGCGCGCAAGAATGTCCCAGACGGCTTCGACTTTGTCATTGCGAATGCCATAAATCTGGTCGTGCAAAAAGACCGTCATATCGCTATAACCGGAGATCAGTTCCAGTTTGTCGCCAATGTGAAGGGGTTTTGCCGATGCATCCAATTTAAAGCTGACGTGTTCGGCAGACAAACCTGTGACGGTTATGCCGGTGCGGTCTTTGACTTCGGGCATGGAAAACTGACTGCTGGTGGTTTTGCGCCCCGCATCGGCCACGGCGCGGTCGGGTGCTGAAGCGCTGACGACTGTGGTGAGAATGGTCAGGGCGTATTCGAGGCCTTTAACATGGAGACCATCGCGGTAATAGGTATCCATCATGATGCCACCACCTGCCTGAATTTCGGTGATGCCTGCCTGATCGGGGGTGAAGGCCAGCGAGCCTGTTCCTCCGGTGCTGACAATGCCTACTTTTAACCCTTTGCCTTCGAGCATGTCGCTTGTTTCAGATAGAATGGCCATGGCCTTTTGACAGGCCTTTTCTTTTTCGGGATCGAGCAAAGCCATCACATGACCTTCATATCCCATGATGCCGGCAAATGTGATACCGGGGGCGGCTTCGGCCATTTGTGCCAATTCGAGAACGGATTTGCCGGGGGTTGCACCACAGCGGTGCATGCCCAAATCCACTTCTACCAGAACGCGCACCTTGACCCCAATGGCCTGAGCGGCTTCTGAAATGGTTTGTATGTGAACGGGATGGTCAACGGCCACCATCACGTCGGCCTGGTGTTGCAAATGGGCCAGGCGTGCCACTTTTTGCGCCCCAACCACCTGATTGGCAATCAGAATATCGCGAATGCCATTGGCGGCCATCACTTCGGCTTCACCCAGTTTGGCGCATGTGATGCCAATGGCTCCGGCCTGTATGAGTTTGTGGGATATAGCGGGTGTTTTGCTGCCTTTGGTGTGTGGTCGCCAGTTCAAATTGGCCTTTTGACAGCGGCTCATCATGCGCTGAATGTTGTTTTCAAGCTTGTTGAGATCCAACAACAGAGCTGGTGTATCGAGATCCCACTTGGACTGGCCGATGGGTGAATAGGGCATGAAAGTCTCCGGGAAAGAATGAAAAATAAAGTCGCGAGTCGCGGGTCAAAAGTCACGAGTCAAAAAACTGAAAAACACAAAGCGGATATTTTGTGCAGGCGACCTGAATTTACCTGAACAGGACAGAATATAATCAAAGGGGTTGTTGCAAGCAAAAAACTTGCGACAACCCCTTTAACATTTTTAAGAAGATCGGAGATTTTGCGAGCCACCCGAACCGGACAATTTTAGAGATGCGGATTGCTTTTTTTCCAGTCGGACAGAGGAGGCAATATGCCGTCGGTTATGGTTTGATCGCGCAGGGCCACCAGATGCTGGTAGGATTCGCGCAATGCTTTAATGTCATCATCGGTGCCCTGGGGCATGGCCCATGTGACACCTTTGGCCGAAAGGGTTGCTGGCATGGCCATCATAATGTGATCAAAACCATTGCTGTTGACATAAGCCCCACATGGCCATTCATACGGTTGGCCCAAAACACCTTGTAACATAAACACACTTTGCTGTGCGGGAGATTGAAAAGAGGAACGACCCCGCAGTTGAATGATGCGCGCGCCACCCCCGCGCACATGGGCCTGTACGGCAGCCCATTCCTCGGCGGTTAATCCAATGCCGTTGGCTTTTTTGCCGTTGAGCACGTCTTCCAGTGAGATGCCATCGATTTTGATGCCGCCTTTAAACACGGCCATTTGTTCGCCGTGGCCCCCATAGGTGCGGCAACCGGTTACTTTGTTTTGTTGCACCTTGAAATGCTGGGCGAGTTTGGTTTGCAGGCGCGTGCTGTCGAGGGCGGCAAGTGTTGACACGCGCCCCGGTTCAAGACCTGAGTGTACCAATGTGGTTAATCCGGTGATGTCGGCCGGGTTAAAGATGATGATGACAAATTTGCAGTTGGGGCAATATTTTTTGATGTCGAGGCCAAGTTGTTTGGCAATTTGTGCATTGTCCCGGCGCAAATCTTCACGTGTCATGCCTTCTTTGCGAGGCGCACCGCCTGAGCTGATAATATAAGAGGCATCCGTTAAGGCTTCGGAGACCTGGGTTGTAAAGGTGACATTGGCATTGGGAAAGCCGCAGTGATAGAGTTCTTCGGCCGCCCCTTCAAGCCCATTGGCAAAAGGATCGTACATGGCCACGTTGGATGTGGCACCCGATGCCAGCAATGTTTGGGCAAGATTGGAGCCAATGGCGCCGGCTGCGCCCATTACAGCGACTTTTTCATCGGTGAGATACATGTTTTTTGTGTTCCTCTTTTATGGGAAAAGAAAAAAGAGAGAAGAAGATTTTAATTCTTCTTTCTTCTCCCCTCTTTCTTTTTTCCTGAATTGAGAAGACGGGCTGGTATTTTACTGGCCCTGTTCCTGGGCTTTTAAAGTTTCGCCCATTGTAAAGGCTTCTTCAGCTTTTTTAATCAGCACTCTGGCTTCTTCTGCGGTAGCCGTATCTGCCTTGCGGGCATAGGCCCGGGAAAGAGCCAGCCAGCCTCTGTGGTTGGCCGGTTGCAATTCGCTAACTTTTTCGAGTGCTTTAATGGCATCGTCGAGGGCATCCATTTTATCGTATAACCGCCCAAGCTGATACCAGGCATCCACATCGCTGGCATTGACCTCAAGGCTCTTTTTGTAGAGCGCAACGGCTTTTTCCTTCTGGTCGAGATTGTTATAAGCCAGAGCCAGGTTAAAAACGGCATCGTTGTTGTTGGGATCCAGTTCAACGACTTTTTCCAGGATGCCAGCCGCTTGTTCGTAGTTTTCGGCTGTTAAATAAATTTGTGCGGCAATGTTGAGCACGGTTGGATTTTTAGGATCAACAGTCAGTGCTTTTTCTGCGGCAGCAGCAGCGGCATCCTTGTTGCCCTGCAGATTTTCAAGCACGGCCATTTGCTGCAATATATTGAGGTCTTTGGGATCAACTTGATGGCCTTGTTTGAGATAATCCAGGGCTTCCTGAGATTGTTTGTTGTTTTGCAGGGCAATGCTCAGATTGTAATACGATTGCGCTTTTTTCGGGTTGAGTTCAATGGCTTTTTTATAGGCGACAATGCCGTCTTCCAATTTGTCGGTATTCAAAAAGGCAATGCCGATGCCTTCGTAAGCATCTGATTCTTTGGCGTTGCATTTGATGGCATTGTTGAATTGCTCAATGGCAAAATCGTATTTTTTGGCAGTCAATCCTTTCACGGCCATATTGTAATAACGCACCCACAGTTCTTTGCGATAGGCTTCAATTTCTTTTTTCCATTTTTTTTCTTTTTCCATGCTTTCAACGGCTGTGAAATTTTTGTTCATGTCGTCAAATTTTTCTTTTTCGCCATATAACCAGCCCAGAAAATAACGGGCTTCGGCATCACCTGGATCGCCGTCAACAGCAATTTGATACTGAACAATGGCTTTGTCGTACTGGCGCTGGCTCACATAGAGTTTGGCCGAACGTTTGGCCACGGCGGCTTCGCCTTTGGTAACCTGGGCTTCTGCTGGGTGCAACACCCATAACGGTGAACCGATCAGGGTGATACCGATAACAACGGCTATCCCTCGTTTGCGAATGGCAACTAACATGACCTGACTCCTTTCCCGGAACTACCGATCTTTCTGGCAGCTAATGATAGTAATGATTATAAAGTTAAAAAGGTGAAGCCAATATAGGGGGTCTGCAAAATTCTGTCAAGGAACAAACCCTGACAACCGGTTGTTATTTCTTTGAACGAGCAGGTACAGACAGAGGTTCCGAAGATTTGTGTGATGGGTGTCGCGATTATCGATTTAAAGGAGTTAAAAAACCTAAGTTGTGAGCCATACGAGCGCAGGCCAATCTGATCCGTTCGGGCACCTCATTTTTGCCAAAAGCTTATGTTACAGCTTAAATTAAAAAAGGAACCATTCGGGCATTTTAAATTGGGGAATGGCGGGTTTGCTGCTGCCAAAAGAAAAGGCCACTGGCAAACTCAGGCCGCGAATGGTGCCCAGAATGCTGGTGGCGGTCATGTCGAAAATAAAAACCTGTAAATTTCCTGTGCTTTGATCTGTAAGGCTTTGCACACCTGCCAGATAAATTGATAAACCGTCGGGTGTCATGCCCATATTGGCCACCAGATCTCCTGCGCGAACTTCGGCGGTTTTTGTCCAGGTGGCCGTGTCAAAAAGGGCAATGCCACCCCAGAACAGGGGAACGGGGTTGTTCTGTGTGTCAAAACCAAAATAAATGCGGTTAAAAGCCGCGGCCAGTTTTTTGCCGTCGGATGTGATGGCCACATC
>CAXNEV010000337.1:0-4641 GCA_964200925.1 Candidatus Latescibacterota bacterium
GAAGGCTGAATGATTTCAAACCCATCACCCATCATGCGATTTCTTGCGTTTGTTATCTGCCGTATATAAAGGCCCCAAATAGGTGCCATTAACAGACGGGGTTAACACACCTGCGGCAACAAGGCGCACCATCTGACTTACCCCCCCAAGCACCTGAGCGCCCACATACTGATTAAAGGTGGGCAAAATTTCCACAGGGGCAAATCCCATTTCAACCAACGCGCCTATAGCCCCGGCTGTTTCGGAAGGAGAACGCCGACCAAAACACACAAATCCCTGTTTGCCCACCATAGGGCGCAAAGCCTGTGCCCCGCGCGATACAAATAAGTTTAAACCCGACAGGGTATAGGGTGGATCTGTAAAAAAAGTATCAAATCGCCCAATGAAATCGCCGGGAATTTCTTCGCGCAAATCATGCGCCAACACCCGCAAGGGCAACCGCGCCTGTTCTGCTGCAACTTGAAGATAGTCAACCAGGCGATGGTCAAATTCCAGAACCGTTAACCGCACCTGGATGCCACAATGTGCCGCAAAAAGTCCCACAGATAACGAGGTTAAATCGTCATCTCCTAAAAACAACACATCACGGCCTTCTATAGCATCGTGTTCATACAAATAAACCGCGCGTTTTAACACCGTTTCCGGTGTGGCATGCGATTGGTCGAGTTTGACATCCACCCGGGGCCGTTTTTCACCCAACATGGCAATCTGCTCGCGCACCCCGTCAAGTGCTGCTGGTGTGGGCGGATACATGGGCCTTGCAAAACGCTGGCGGCACGACAACCCCAGGGCCTGCACCAGCAACAGCCCTTCCTCAGTTAAAGCCACGCCCCCTTTGCGTGTCAAAATGCGCCGTTTTTCCAGTTCCCCCCGCACCGCAGCCACCACAGGCACGGGCAGTTCTGTAACCTGTGACAGATTGCGAATGGGAATATTGCCCGATAAAAAAACCGTGCGCAAAATGCGCCGCACGCCTTCTGGCCCTTCGGCCAAACGCGCCCCAAGTGCCACCTGGTTCAGCAAATCTGCACCATCAGGAGCTTCCTGATTTTCATGTCGTTTTGGGATCAATGGTATCGTTTTGTGTCTCCTTGCCCAATGGGGTTTCAACAGGTGCAGAATCGCCGATCATGTTTGTGATCCCACCCTCTGTTTTCACATCCCGTTCCAAAAGCCTTTCGCCATCTTTGCATTTGCGCAAAACCACATACATCACACTGAGGCCCGACCCATAAACCGACAGTGCATAGGCCAAAAGCATCCCCGTGATGCCCGCCAGCATCCCACCCAGCAATCGCCCACCCATGCGTTCTGTCCATGAAGGAACACCTATCGCTGGCAAATTGGCCAGAATCACATGCCACCGACGGGGCTGCAAAAGCAAATAGCGCGATGCCACATCAAACATATTGGCCAGCTTCACATCCATAAACAAACCGCAAGCCCATGTGATGAGCCACAAAGCCATCATCGAAAAAGCCGTTGCCAGAGCAAATCCCACACACACAGAAATTCCCAGGACAATACCAGATAAAACCAGTCGCCAGGGCTGTGACCATGTCAAAGAGAACGACTGAATAACCACTTCTAAAGCATCTTCTCCAACCGTGCCCACAATGGCCGGAGACAACAGAGCCGATACCCAAAAAACCAGCCCGGTAAAAACCGCGAGCAGCGCCACAAAAAAAATGGGAATAAACACCATGGCAAATGCCCACTCACCCAATCCTGGTATCACCCCGCACACCCACCCCAGAATCATACCCGAAATCAAAAAACAGGCAAATAAAGCCAGCACATAAAGGGGCCCAAACACCGCTGAAGATCCATGTGTTTTGACAAACTGCCAGGCATCCCCTATCGCATAAAAATCGTCGCCACGCAATTGATGGTAAGTCATATTGCAAATCATACATGTCGCCATCTGCAGCACCAGCACCACCCACACCATGCCCAACAGGTGCAAACTTGAACCCCAAATGCCAAATTCGCCCAACCTGGCACCGGGAAACAACCCATAGTGATGCCACAACTCAGATGCCGATGTGCCCGCACTCAAATGGGCAATAACCACCAGCACAGAATACCCGACATAAGACAGCGACAAACCCAACAAACCCGCCCAGATCTTTTTGCCCATCCAACCCAACCGCACAGCCCTGAAAACGTCGCGGATATCATCGTGCAATTCCATCATGACTGGCCTTTAAAACGCAAATGGGATCATTTTTCACACATAAAAAATGAAATAATTTTATTGCGAATGATGCAATAAGCACTCCGGGATGTCAAGCAAAAATACCATTTGCAACACCCTTCAAAAAAAAAGCCGCACCTTGCAGATGCGGCCAAAAACCCATTCCCCTCCCGCTGTTTTTTCGGCTTGTGCAAGAGGGTATAGGAGCGGTTACTCCTTTTTATAGATGAACCCTTTGTGTTCATTTTACCAGAGGTTCTGAGCCGGGGCTTTCCGATTCGTGCATCGCCCCACGAATCATACCCAAAAAATCCTGCAATCCAACAACAGCAGGCTGGGCTGGTTTGGACAAAACGCCTGGTGGCAATGGGGTTTGCACCGTCACCTGTCGGGTGCCATCTTGTGCAAACTGAACACCATAACACCCTTGCCCAAGCCCCACAGGCCATGGAGATCCATGCCCGTCGGGTTCTGATAAAAACAACACCGTTTCTTGCCCAACTTTAAAATGTGGCATACCCGGCACCACCATTTTCTGTCCCTCTGTTTCTCCCCCGGGTAAAACAAGCACCAATTCTGATCCTACCGTACCTTTTACCACATTTAAAACGGCAAATCGGGTTTGTGTAAAAATGCCGTCGCGATCTTCAAAAACAACACTCTGATTATCCAGACAGCGCACATGTACCACCGTTTGTGCCGTTTTGCACAACCCATCAAAAACAAATGGCATCACCGTGGTTGCCTCAACCCAGCCCGCGATCAAACAAAATCCCGCCAACAAAACCAAAAACCGCTTCATACCACACTCCTGATCAAAAACCAGATCAAGATAGAAAAACAGCGGCCAACACAAACCAACTCGTGTATTGACCGCCAAACCATTTTGAAAGTGTCAATTTTTATACGCCCAAAAACACAAATGGTTCCTACTGGAGCACAAAACTTTTGATATAGACCTCTACAACAGCATTTTTTCCCAAAAAATCATTCAACTTGATCTTGATCTCTTCTTTGAGCATATCGTGTTTGGAAGCTTCCAGATCGGGAATGGTTTTGCTGGAAAAAATGCGCACCAGCACATCTTGTATGCGATAAATCAGATTATTGGTTGTAATAAAAGTTGCGACATCTGGACTGGACAAGCCCAGCGCAACCTGTGTACTCAAAAAACGCAACCCCTCCGTGCCTGCCGGATTGACCACGGTCACTTCCAGTTGATCAAAAATTGTCGCCACGGCCATGGAGGGCGGTTGGTATGTGCCACCCGGCGCTGGGGCTGGTGTGTTCTCAACCACAGCTTCTACCGGTTCTGCAGCGGTATTATCCACAGGTGCAAAAAACCACTGGGCCACAAAATAGGCCAGCACCACCTGTACAACCAGCAACCCAATAATCACCGGCAAATATTTGACAATGGGGCTTTTGCCACCACCCGAGGAAATCGATTCTCCCTCTTCTTCGGAGTCGTCCATTTCCATCATGTTTTCATCGGCCATCAAGCGCCTCTTTTCAATAATCAATAATCAATGAACAGTGACCAAAAAATTTCCCGATCGTTTGATGATTCTTGATCATCGATGATTGTCCATAGATATATATCGTCTTTTTCCACATAAACTACAGACCCAATCCTTCAGGATGGGATAAGAGGTGTGCAGCCAGAGCCATGGCCTGATCGCGGTTGGTGATTGTTCCTTCCAACTGTGCATCTTCTACAGCAGCCAGCACATGTTTAAAAACAGGCCCTGGAGAATATCCCATGGCAATCAAATCGCGCCCGTTAATCAACAACTCAGGGCGCATATCATCGGGTTGCAAAGTTTCCAATGCATGTTTGCAAAATACATAGTTGTCCAAATTGCCATGGCTGGACAAACAATCCACCCGGTGCAATTCCAAATGATCTTCAAATCGCTCGGTGCGCAAAAACCGCTTGAGTTTGCTTTCCCGCATGTCTTTGACATGCACAAACCGATGGTGATCGGCCACCAGTTGCACAATATGCTGTGTTTGGGCCACTGAAAACCGAAGCCGTTTGCAAATGGCTTCGGCCATTTCGGCTCCAACCTGGATATGATTGTGAAATCGAATGCGATCCAGTACTTCAAAAGTACGGGGTTTTCCCACATCGTGCAACAAAACACCCATGGCCAGTTCAGCAGAAGGGTGGCCAAGCATCCCCAGCATCATCAACGTGTGGGTCAACACATCCCCTTCAGGGTGAAATTCGGGCGGTTGCGGCACGTCATCCATCGCCACCACTTCGGGCATAATGTGCGCCATCAAACGCAAATCAACCAACCAGCGCACCCCCACAGAGGCACCTCCTTCGGTTAAAATGCGCACCACTTCGTCGCGAATGCGTTCCCAACTGATGGTTGTTATTTCAGCGGCCAGGTCAAAAATAGCGGCCCAGGTCTCCTCTGCCATCACAAAGCCAT
>CAXNEV010000338.1:0-4627 GCA_964200925.1 Candidatus Latescibacterota bacterium
TGCATCGGGTGCGTAGCTGGATCAAAGAAAAATTTGGAAAATCCGCTATCGCAAAACGACGAGAAGCGTTCGCCGACTTCAAAAAACAGGAACAAAAACCGGATCAATTACTTCTCTCTGCTTGAGAGAAAGTTCATCACCCCAGGTTAGCGCCAAAAGCCTGAAGCATCCATTGTTCGATTATTTAATCAACAACATTTTGCGAAGCTCAACCTGTCCATCCACATCCAACCGATAAAAATACAACCCCGATGCCACATTTTTGGCATTCCAGGTCACGGCATACGCGCCTGCGGATTGTTGTGCATTCACCAGTTGGGCCACTTCCTGACCCACCGTATTATAAACGGTTAAGCGCACGCTGCCTGGCGCATCCAAAACATAATGAATGTGTGTGGCAGGGTTAAACGGATTGGGTGAATTGCCCAGTGAAGCAACCTTGCTGGCACTGACGGACGATAGCGCCAATGCCACCTGAGTGGCCCCATTAACGGGCACACTGCCAGCACTTGCAATCACAGCACCCGTTGAATTTTTCGCTCTGGCCAGATAATAACCCGATGCAGACCGATTTGTGACTTCAATATCAACAATCGCCCGCCCGTTGGCATCGGTTGTGCCTTTCCATGTCCAGACCGTTTCCAAACCGGAGATAGAACGCGCCATCTCCACTTGTGCGCCAGAAACAGGAGAACCATTTTGCGTCACCACAGCCACCACTCGGGCTTTATTCAACGCACCGGGCAAATCGGCAGCTTGAGGAAAACTGGTTGCACTGCCAGGATTTGTGGCTACAAAAAGTGGATCCGCCTTGCCATCGCCATCGGTATCGCCCAGTTCCTGACCATTGGTAAACCCATCGCCATCAGAATCCAGCCCGGCCAATGCGGGGCCCCAGAAAACTTCGCGCCCAGCTGGCGTTACCAGGGCTTGCACAGCCAGACCAAATGAGTTGCGTGGGGTTCCCCCCCCTGTTGTGTGGCAGGTATTGCAGTTGGCCGGAGCATTGGGCAACATGGCAACCCGGAAATTTCGTGCATCCACTTCCCTCACAGATAACGTGAGTGTTAACGCAATACCAAAAGATACCCACTTTGACATACCGTTCCCTCCTTAAAAAATGAATGGCTGAAATCATTAAACTGCATTTTCTCAACAACTTACTTATTTACATAATACCAGGAAAAAAATGTAATGTCTGTGATAAAATCACAAAGAACCTCTGCACCATCTTGCAAATTCAATTTAATGCACAGGAACACCAAGTGCATCGGAATCTTTAATCTGTATAATATTGCGCGACAAAACAATCCAGCCGCGATGCTCAAAGTCTTTCAAAATGCGGCTCACCACTTCTCGCGATGTGCCCAAATCCGCGGCAATTTGCTGATGGGTCGTCTGCAATTTTCCAGATACAACATCCATTTTCTGAATCAAATATTCTGATATGCGCGTGTCCATCCGCCGAAAGGCAATCTCTTCAATCAGCATAATCACCGATGTTATTCGCTGCGACATCAGCCCAAACACATAATCGCGCCAGAAAGCATATTTTTGAACCCAACAGCGAAACACAGGCGCAGCTACGATGAGCGCTTCCAGATCAAATTCAGCCACGGCAAAAACCGGATACGGCGTGTGATTTAAAATGCACGAAGCCGCCAGCACACACCCTTCACCGCCTTTGATGCGATAGAGCGTAATCTCACGTCCGTTTTCACCCAACTTATAAGCCCGGGCACTTCCCGACAACAAAAAAATAATCATATTGCATTCGGCACCTTCTGTCAAAATGTGCTGACCTGCCCGTATTTGGACAAACTCGGCCTTTTCATAAAACATATCCAACAACTCCGGACCAGCGCCCTTGAGAAATTGCAAAGTTTCTCGCACTCGGTCGCGTAACCCTCCAATTTTTCTCAACATATAAAAACTCCATCACTATTGGTCGATAAAAAACCCTTTCTTTTTGCCCGGCAAATTCATGCTTGTGCCTGCACGGATTTACGTGTACCTTAAAATAGATAAACGCCCATCGGCCTTAATAGTTTCAACGGAGGCATTTTATGCAAAAACGTCCCTATGGCAATAAACCCGATCATCTCTCCATTATCGGATTTGGCGGCATCGTCGTCAAAGACACCCACCCGGCAGAAGCCAGCCAGCGCGTTGGAAACGCCGTGGACCACGGCATCAATTATTTCGACGTTGCCCCCTCCTATGGCAATGCCGAAGACTGCTTAGGGCCAGCCCTTGAACCCTATCGCAAAGAAGTCTTTTTAGCCTGCAAAACCGGCAAACGCGACAAAACAGGTGCACAGGCCGAACTGGAACAATCCCTGAAAAAAATGCGCACCGACCATTTTGACCTTTATCAGCTTCACGCCATGAGAAGTTGGGAAGACTTTGAACAGGCCATCGGCCCCAATGGTGCCCTGGAAACATTTCTGAAAGCCCGCGACAAAGGCCAGGTGCGTTACATCGGATTTTCGGCCCATTCGGAAACCGTTGCTTTGGCCTTAATGGATCATTTCGACTTCGACTCGGTGCTTTTTCCGTTAAACTGGGTCAATTATCTCGAAGTGGGTTTTGGCCCGGCTGTTGTTGAAAAAGCCGAATCCAAAGGCATGGGCCGAATGGCCCTCAAAGGCATGGCACGTGGTCGCATTGAAAAAGGCCAGCCCCGACCCTATGACCGCTGCTGGTATGACCCTATCGACGATCCCGAACTGGCCGATCTGGCATTGCGTTTCACGCTGTCTCAACCCATCACAGCCGCCGTGCCACCCGGTGATCCTGCCCTGTTTGAAATGGCCGTCAAAATCGGTGAAAATTTTACGCCCATCACCGAATCGGAAATCGAATACCTCAAAACCCAAACCCACGGCGTTGTGCCATTGGCCAGCGGCGATTGGCTTGTAGAAGCGCGATAGCATGAAAAAGGGCATTCGGCAAAAAACCGAATGCCCTTTTTTCTGTTTAGAATCGCCCTCATGAATTCCCCATTTTTTTGACGATAGATGGGGGGGTTGCCATCATCCATCGTCTATGGAGTTGATATGCACTATCGCAATCTGGGCAATACAGGTTTGAAAGTATCAGAAGTCGGTATGGGGTGTAACCGACTCGGAGATGCCATCCACACCGATGCACATTGGGACGATCTGGTGCGTCGCGCCGTTGACCTGGGTGTCAACAATTTTGACACATCCGAAGCCTATGGCAAAGGTCGAAGCGAAGAAGTTCTCGGCCGGGCCATTGGCAATCGGTCCGATGTGTATATCGCATCCAAAGCCTCACCCAAAGAAATCGACGGCACGCGCCAGATCACATCCAGAGTCATCTTTGAAGCCGTTGAAAAAAGCCTCAAACGACTGCAACGCGACTGCATCGATATCTATCAACTGCATAGCCCCAACAAACAATTGATGGAACGCGACGACTGGGCCGAAGGTTTGTTGCGCTTAAAAGAACAGGGCAAAATTCGCATTCCCGCCGTGGCTGTCAACAGTGCCGCCGATGGCATTTGGGTCATCAAACACGGCGTGGCACAGGTGATGCAAATCACCTACAGCATTCTCAACATCACACCAGAACCCGAACTGTTTGCACTATCTCAAAAACACGGTGTGGGGCTTCTTGTTCGAATGCCCATGGAACGCGGCATTCTCACTGGCAAATTTCGCCCTGGTCAGGAAATCGCCGCCGATCACCGCGCCAGCCTTGAAGGCGAACGCCTCTTAAAAAAAATTGAACAGGCCGAAACCCTGCGCCCCATCGGCGAAGCATATCCCGGTGGCATGACGCGTTTGGCCTTGCAATTTGGCCTGGGCAATCCCGCTGTATCCGCCATCATTCCCGGTGCGCGAAACATTCAGCAACTTGAAGAAAACGTGGCCGCCTCCAACGGCGGTGCATTCCCGGAAGATGTTCGACAAAAAATTGATGCCCTTCGCCAAACCTGGACGTAAGATTCTGGCAAGCGGATGTTTTGCTTCTCTGTTGGGAGCCATGCTTTCAGAAACCATCGGGTTAAAATTGACCCTGGTCATGGGAGCAACAGTCGCATTCCTGTCTTTTCTTTTTCACTTCTTCTCGCCTTTGCGAACAACAACAGATCTTTCCATGCGTTAAAAACGCCCATCGGGTTCTGATGTCTGATCAGAACCCGATGGGTATATGAAATAACTCTTGCACGCAAAATTGACATTTGCATCTGCGATGATTTATAGACGTCCCCAGACGAACCGCCTACTCTTCGATCTCCAGAACCACTCCTTTGACCAGTGTTCTTTCCTGCAATGCCTCTTTGAGAGCTATTGGTCGAACATCGTTTTTGTATAGTTCCTCCAGAGCTACCCACACCGGGTGATATGAACCGGATTCAGAAATCTCCTCTGCGAACAATTCCTCACCTTCACCACGACCAAATTCCCCGCCGACAATATGCGCATGAAAATAATATTGGGCCTTATCTGACAATGACAAATCGCGAAATCGCACAATCGCGCCCAAGCCTTCCACCTCAACATCAACACCCAGTTCCTCCTGAGCCTCTCTGATTGCCGCTTGTTCCAACGTCTCCGGGTGTTCTACTCCCCCACCTGGAAACAAATAGTAGGTCTTC
>CAXNEV010000339.1:0-4621 GCA_964200925.1 Candidatus Latescibacterota bacterium
CACCTGAAGCAAAACGCGCTTGTGCGACCGCATGCGGTCTAACATTTCATCAATGCGCTCAAGCTGGGCATTTAAAATCGCACCCGATATTTCGGTGGCCCTAAAATTCAACCCGGCAAATTGTTCGTCGGGGCGGTGTTCTGTTGGGTTCCAATAATACGAACAGCAATCGGTGGCCACAGACCCCCGCCGAAAAATCGACTCGTCATTGGTGGCAAAAGCCCCGCCTTCGCCGCTGGTCATATTTTTGAAATAGTTAAAACTGAATGCCCCCACATGCCCAATGGACCCCAGCATGCGCCCTTTATACCCTCCGCCAACCGCCTGACAGGCATCTTCCAACACCATCACATTGTGCTTGTTGGCAATTTCCATAATGGCATCCATGTTGCACGGCAACCCCCACATATGCACGGGAATGACCGCTTTGGTATGCGGGGCAATTTTTCGCTCAAAATCTTCAGGTGACAGCGTTATCGACTCATCCACTTCGGCAATAATGGGAATGGCGCCCACAGCCACCACCGCAAGTGCCGTGGCCATATACGTGCATGAAGGCACAATCACCGAATCTCCAGGGCCAATTTTCAAACCAATTAAAGCACAATAGATGGAGGATGTGCCACTGGTGGTCATGCGCACATGAGCACCGCCCAACCGCTTGCCCCAATCGGCCTCAAACTGATCACATTCGCCTCCCTTGCCATAGCGAAAAATATTGCCACTATCCAGCAAACGCTCGACGCGTTTGGCTTCAGGCTGTCCTATTCGATACACAAAACACCTCCTGTTAATCGACCAGAATCAATTGCACCCATTCACGAACAGAATTAATCAAATACAACCCTTCGGCACAATGCAAATCCGACACGGTTAAAATGCGTTCTTGTATGATCTCTTGAGACAACAACAGATCGCGAAAAGTTCCCGCCAGCAACCCGCACGAAACCGGTGGGGTAAGCCAAACACCTGCCACTTTTGCCACGATATTGCCAATACAACACTCGGTTACTTCCCCGCGTTCATTGACCAGAATTACATCGTCGCAATCAGGTCTTAACGCCAAACGCGACGCATAAATCTCTCGGTGAGTCGTTTTGTGAAACAAAAATGGGTTGGCACTATCCACCGGCTGATCACAAATACATACCCGAAATACCTGGTCTTTTTGAGGGTTATTGATCGGTGTTGTCGATACCTCACAAATGCCCTCTTTTTTCAGCAGCAGACGAACGCGAAAAAATCCCTGTTTGTCCGGTATAACATCGTGCAATTTTTTTGCGGCCAGTGCCGGATCAAAAACAAAATCCCAATACAGTGCCGATTGGTTGAGCCGATTTAAATGGCGATCCAGCAGAAAAAACCCATCGGCCTGATCATATCGCAGGGTTTCAAACAAATCAAATTCAGTTCTTTGTGTGGTCAACAAAGCCGCTTTAATCAGACATTCATGGTATTCGCCGTCACATGTTGAATCCACAGTTACCCCACCACCCACCCCAAAAGTGGCAGTCTGTGTTTCCCGGTTGATACACACCGTGCGAATGGCCACATTAAAACACGCTTCAGACCCCGGCGACACATACCCGATGCTTCCGGTATAAATGCCGCGCGGTGTTACTTCTATCTCATCGATGATTTGCATCGTGCGCACTTTGGGTGTACCCGTAATCGACCCGCATGGAAACAGCGCCTGCATCACCTGGCCAAACCCGGTGCCTTCTTGCAATTGCCCACGCACCGTGGATGTCATTTGAAACACGGTTTGATAACGCTCAATCTGACACAACACCGGCACCGATACGCTGCCCGTGGCTGAAACCCGCCCCAGATCATTGCGCAGCAAATCGACAATCATGACATTTTCTGCGCGATCTTTTTCAGACTGAGACAGGGCCTTCATGAATTCGGCATCTTCTTCCAACCATCTCCCGCGCGGTGCCGTTCCTTTCATGGGCCTTGCGGTTAACTCCCCTTTTTTGAGGGAGAAAAACAACTCTGGAGATGCCGACAAAATCTGGACATGCCCCAGATCGATAAATGCGGCAAAATCCGTGCGCTGGACCTGACACAACTGCCGGTAAAAACACCAGGCATCACCTTCAAAAAGAGCTTGCAAACGAAACGAATAATTGACCTGATACGTATCGCCCGAAACAATATATTGCTGAATATGCCTGAAAACCGCATCATAGACATCGCGCGAAATCGACGGGAACCAAGCAGATAAAGTAAAATTTTCAGTAACTGTGTCAAATTGTTGTGGCACAATATTTTGACGATGTTTGTATAATCCAAACCAGACCAGCGGCAACTCATGTCCCGTTTTGACCCGATAGGCCCTGTCCAATCCCGATGCGGCCTCATATGTTAAAAACCCTGCCGCATGCACACCCGAAGCCGCAGCCCGTTCAACCGTTTCTATGGCCGCACAAACATCATCCGGGTTAAACGCGACCACCTCGCCGCAATATCCCGAAAAGGCATAAGAGGGCCCACCTACATGCGATTCAAGCAAAACCACCGGTTCTGCTTTTGTTGCAAAACAATCACCCACCGTCACTGATCATGCCCCATTTTCATCGAGATACCTGTGTGTTGCCGACCATGCATATTGTGGTGCATAACCAAATCCGTTTTGGGCGCGTTGACAGCTCATGGGCGAATCTACACTGGCTAAATCCCCCTGCAGCACAACCGTTTTGCCACAATATTTGCGCACCAGTTCTACGGCTTCAACATCAAGAACCACACGAGGCCCGGCAATATTATAAGGCCCCGATTCAACCCGATCTGCTTCAATGGCCAACCGGCAGGCCAGTGCCGCATCGCGCACATCTGTTCGGGTCCACAACAAAGGCCCTCCGGTTTCAGGATGTGCAATTAAGTGATCAAGCTCCTGGTTTAACTCTGCGGGTGTGCGAATGCCCATAAACCGAAACGACACAATCGACATGCCATAATTTTTGACAAAATAATCCGCCGTTTGTTCCCCTGCCACTTTTGACAGCGCATAACAATTGATGGGGCGCAATGGATGTGATTCATCCACTCGAACAAAAACTGGGGGCGCTCCGGC
This sequence comes from Candidatus Latescibacterota bacterium, assembly GCA_964200925.1. Classification (GTDB taxonomy): domain Bacteria; phylum Latescibacterota; class UBA2968; order UBA2968; family UBA2968; genus CAXNEV01. The sequence goes on from CAXNEV010000339.1 coordinate 3,080, forward strand.
AAACCCATATACCTGCGCACTGGATGCCGACACCACCCGCTTGATGCCCAATTCGGCACATGCCTGAAACAGATTGAATACCCCCTGCATATTGTCCCCAAATGTGCGCGTATCCACCACAACACCCGGATTGGCCCAGGCCCCCATGTGAACAACCGCTTCGGCCTGTGCACGAAACAACGCCTGGTAACACTCGCCAGATTTTGTCAAATCCACCAGCAACCGTGTATGAGGCCCCGCCACAATGTCAACCCCCAGCACCCGATGCCCGGCCTGTTCAAGTGCCTGCACCACATAAACCCCAATGCGCCCACTGCTGCCTGTCACCAGCACATTCATCGTGTTTCATCCCTTTCACGCGACCACTTCAGGCACCAAAGCTCCTTCGCCAAACACCACGGGAAACACATGGCCATTTGCAGACAATGTGGCCGCCTCCATATAACACACACTGAACGCCCGGCGGGCAATATCGGTCTGGTTCACACCCGAACTGTGAAGCGTCCAATTGTGCAACAGCACCGATTCGCCTGCTTTTAAAATGAGATTCGTCGGGACGTGTTTGGACACGACTTTTTCAATGTGCGCTTCGGTTAAAAACCCCGACCCACTTTCAGGGTTAACCAGCACCCTGTGCGATCCCGGAATCAACTGCACACAGCCATTTTCAACCGTTGCCGGATCAAGGGCGGTCCAGATCGTTATCTGGGGATCTCGGTCCAGATCGGTCCACCGATCCTGATGCCAGACCAGCGGTGTGCCTTCCCGTGCGGGTTTGTTCATAAACATCGCGCGAAAACACCCCACCGGCGTTTCAGCCCCATAAATACGAGCGCAAATTTCGCGAAACAGAGGCTTTTGCAGAAACATCAAAAACAGGGGATCAAACTCCAGATCCTGAATTTTTCGATACGACAGGGTTGCCCCTTTGTGCCCCTTGCTTTGTGGCCCTGGTTTAAAATCGCGGGCCGGATCGCGATCCAGTTGCATCATCACGCGATCATAATCAATCTCGGCTTTTCCCAACATAATCTCATCAATGCGGCCTTGCAAGGCTTCCAGTTCTCCGTCTGCCATCACATTGCCCAGACCCAAAAAACCCTCTCGTTCAAACTGCGCCCACTGCGCATCTGAAATGTACTGGCTCATAAACACTGGTTCTCCTATTTTATCGGTGTTTTAATTCATTTTCAAAAAAAAGGGATACATGCTATGCCCAAAGGTAACGCCGAAGTTTTGCCCGATCAAGAAATTCCTGTAACGGCGCTTTTGGCTGGGGTTGGCACATGCAATATCACACCCCCGGTGGGCACGTCACTGGCCGGGCGACCCAAAACCTATCCCACCTACACCATTCACGATCCCCTTCAGGCCAAAGCCGTTTATCTGGAACAAAACCACACGCGCGCCATCCTCATCAGCGTCGATTTGTTGCTTTTAGAACACACCGAATGTTTGCCCATGCGCCAGGCCATTGCCCAAACACTCAACATGCCCCTTCACGCCGTCATCATTTGCGCCACCCACACCCACACCGGCCCG
>CAXNEV010000340.1:0-4615 GCA_964200925.1 Candidatus Latescibacterota bacterium
GTGCCTGTGGGTGTGCCTGCATGTGAGGCTTTAAAAACCTATCTGGATCGGCGCGGGGAATTGCTTTCGGAACAAACGGCGATAGAAGATCGCCGCCGGGTATTTTTAAGCCGTTCGGGTCGTCCGTTAAGTCCCAGCGGCATCCAGCATCGGGTGGCGCGCCACATTGCGGCTGCAACGGGTCGGTTTTTGTCTCCCCATGTGTTGCGGCATACGTTTGCCACACACCTGTTGGATGCCGGTGCCGATTTAAATGCCGTTAAAGAATTGCTCGGGCATGCCAGTTTGTCAACCACACAGGTTTATACGCATGTCAGTGTTGAACGCCTCAAGCGGGCCTATCGCCAGGCCCATCCAAGAGCGTAAAAAAGTGCAAAATAAAGTCGTGAGTCGCAAGTCGAAAAATGACGTGCAAAATGCGATCTTGTGGGTCATCCAAAACGTACACATGACAAGGGGTAGCGGGATGCCCGAACAGCGCCAATGTGTCGCTGATGTGGTGCGAAAGATCGTTCAAACGGCAAAACATTGGGGCGCGGCAATTGCTGCGCTTGTTTTATTTTTTGGCTGTGCCAGACAAATGCCGCCGCCGGGGGGGCCTCCCGATCAAACGCCTCCGTATGTGGTAACGACTGTGCCTGGTGATGATTCTACAGGTGTGGGTTTGTCTTCGCCTGTTCGCATTACATTTTCAGAAAATATGGACCGCCGTCTGGTTGAACGGGCCCTTTTTGTGTCGCCCCAACCCCAGGGGGATATCAATTTTGACTGGCGGGGCAACATGCTGGAAATCAAGATGCCCGATGGATTTTTGGCCGACCGCACGTATGTGGTCACTGTGGGGCAGGGCAGTTCCGATGAATGGGGCAATCGCATGGTGGCCTCTTATAGTTTTGGGTTTGCAACGGGTCTGGTGTTAAACCAGGGGCAAATTTCGGGATGCGTTTTTTTGCCCAAAACAAATGCCGGTCAAATTTATGTGTGGGCCTATGATTTGCAAGTGTACCCCATGCCCGATCCCGCGCGTGATCGCCCGGCCTATGTGACCCAGCCCGATGTGGATGGATCTTATGCATTTTCGCGTTTGGGGCCTGGGATCTACCGCGTATTTGCCTTTCAGGATCGCGATGGCAACCAGCGTTATACACCTATTATAGATGCCCTTGCTGTGCCGCCTGCCGATGTGCCTGTTGGGGCTGGGGGTGATCATCTGGTGTTGGGGGATCTGGTGCTGGTGGTGCGCGATACGCTTGCGCTCGAACCTGTTGAGGTGAAGGTTGCCGATTCAAGTGGTTTGGGCATGCTTTCGGGGCGGGTGGTTCCCAAAGCCGGGTTTTTATTTTGTGTCGCGCTGGGGGCGATCAAAAACCGTTATCAAACACACCTATCCGTTGGAGATTCGGCATTTGTTTTATCTGGCATGGTGCCAGGGTCTTATCGACTGGATGTGTTTTTAGATCAAAATGGCGATGGAATATGGACGCCTGGTGTGGCTGTGCCATTTGAATCGGCAGAACCTGTGGTCATTGGGAAAGACACATTGGAGGTGCGCGCTCGTTGGGAAACCGTTTCTGAACATGTGATCGATGTTCAACCCTGGTGGATGTTTACTGAAGAAGGAACTGTTCCATGATCCACATTTTTGAAAATCTCGAATACCGCCTTCAAAGCCGCATCATCATGGGTCTGGTGGGTGTAATTTTATTGGTGCTGGTGGTTCAATTTACCAGTCGCAGTTCACAACAAGCCGAGGTGGAACAAGCTCAGGTTATGCTCAGGCGCATCTACGATTTGGAACAGGCTTATTTTACCGAACACGGAGTGTATTTGCCTATTGATTCGATGGATCATGCAACCAATAGCCAGGTTTTGCTGTTGCACGATGCTCCGGGGGCTTTTCGCTATCGGGTTGTTGTCACAAACAACGGGTTTACGGCATTTGCCGATGCCGATTTAAACAGGGATGGCCGTGCCGAAATCTGGCAGATTGACGCAACTCGTTCCGAACCCGTAAAGGCTCAGGAGGACTAGTTGTGCGATGTGGGGTGTTGTGTTTGTTTGTAATGTTGTTCATTGGCCAATTGGATGCTTATGTGCTCCAGGCCGACCGGAATACACGTGGGCGCATTGTTCATGTCAAATGGACAGATACACAGGCGCGCGCCGGGGTGCCGTTTGTAATTGATATGAGCAGTTTTCCAACGGCAGAGGCCGATGTGGTGCGCATTGTGCAAAAGGGGTTTGCCGATTGGGATGCCGTTTCAACGGCATTTGTCACTTTTTCATATCAGGGCAAACGATCTATTCCGGCATCTTCATCAGATCGCCAAAATGTGATTACCTACGATGCCACAGGGCAAGCCATTGGTGCACCTGCCGGAGCCGGGGTGATCGCCATTACGCGGGTCAACTGGAACGATCAGGGCGAAATTTTAGATGCCGATATTATTTTTAATGGCCGCGATTTTTCTTTTTCTTTTTCTGAAAACAATACCCCGTCTGGGCAGGTCGATTTTCAAGATGTGTTCACACACGAAGCCGGGCATTTTATGGGGCTGGACCACACCCCGCTGATGGGATCTGCAACAGTGCGGCCCACGATGAACCCATTTAACACGGCAGAAGCCCCCCGTGAAGGCCGCACGCTGGAACAAGACGACAGATCGGGTGTGACAGCGCTTTATCCGGTGAGCGGGGCGCAGGTGGGTGGGCTATCGGGACAGGTGTTGCGCCGGGATGGCAAAGGGGCTTTTGGGGTGCATGTGGTGGTTTATAAAGTGGATAGCAATGCGTTTGTGGCCAGTGCCCTATCGGGCTCGTCGGGTGCCTCTTTGGGTGTTGGAGGAGATGGCCGATACGAAATTTTGGGGTTGTTGCCGGGCGATTATCATGTGGCGATAGAACCCCATCACCGTTCGATTTCTTATGAAAACTTCGGGGGCATTTATCACGAACCATTTGATGCCGATTTTGAGGCAGAATATTACAACAATGCCTCATCCCAAAATAACGCACGTGTGGTGCGTGTGGAAGCCGGGCAAACCGTTGCCAATATCGATTTTGCATTGGGGCCTTTTGCACCGGGTGCTCCTTTTATTCAACAAACCAGCTTTCCAGCCAATACCCCCGATCCCAATGGCCCCTATCGGTTTTCAGCGCATATCACCGATGATCAAGGGGTGGCCAGTGTGTTGTTGCAATACCGTCTCAACGGAGGGACGCTTCAAACCAGGGTGATGACGCGCACTGGTGTAGATGTTTATGCAACCGAACTGTCCGGACAGCGCCAGGGGTCGGTGATTGAGTATCGTTTGTTTGCCGCAGATGCCGAGGGACATGAAGCCACATTCCCCGCTCTTGACGTGCCCATGTTAAAGCTTGAAGTGCTGGTTTTTTCGGGTTCGCCGGTGGCCTATCTGGCGATGCGCAATGCCAGAGTGCTTTCTGTTGTCGATACGGGATCGGGCAAAGAAGTGGCGCGCATTCAAACGGGAGAAACCCCATTAAGCGTGCTGATGACACCCGATGAACAGTATTTGTTTGTCGCCAATACAGGGTCGGGTCAAAATAAACCAGACAATCGCATAACCGTCATTGAAACGGCAACACACCGCGTGGCTGCAACCCTTGTGGTGGGAAATGCCCCTTTGGACCTGGCGGCAAGCGCGGATGGGCGTTTGGTTTATGTGACCAATTCACAAAGCCGCAGTGTGTCGGTCATTGAGGTGTCGCATTTGTCTGCCGGCGTTTCGAATATGGCTGTTTCTACAACCGGAGAAGGGCCTTTTGGGATTGCACTGAGCCCGGATAATCAGCGCTTGTATGTGACCGATATTGATGCCAACCAGGTGTTGGTGCTCAATGCCAAAACAGGTGCGATTCAAACGCGCATAAACGCGGTGTCTTCCCCGCGCTCTCTGGTTTTGTCTCCTGATGGATTAATCCTGTATGTGGCCGGATTTGAGGGGGGTATTTCGGTGATCAATACTCAGACACAAATTCATGAACAGACGATTGATACGGGCAGTTCCAGCATTTTTCGGCTGGCTGTTTCACCCGATGGTTCACGGGTTTATGCCACAGATCGGCTCAATGCCCGCTTGCTGGTGATTGATGCCGCACAAAACCGGGTCACCAATTTTCTGCCGGCTTTAACTGGTGGCAAAGAAACGCGCGATTTGTTTGTTTCACCTGATGGAACGCGCATCTATGTGACCAATCAGGATTCGGGTGAACTGGTGGTGTTTGATGCACAAACGTTGCAGGTGTTGCGCACGTTTCGGTTTGGCGACAGCCCGCGGGGAGTGGCGGTGCGCAACAAACCCTTTGTGTTTTCCACATCTGATGATGTGGTTAAACGCGCTGATTTTGATCAAAGTGGGTCTGTTGGATTTGCAGATTTTTTGCTGTTTACGTCTTATTTTGGTAGGTCTTCAACACAAACGGGTTTTGATGCCCGATTTGATCTAGATGGGGATTTGAAAATTAATTTCAGCGATTTTTTGCTGTTTGCAGGCGTTTTTGGGCGATTGGTTCATTCGTGATGGCTTGACATGATAAGGGCAAACCAGTATTTATTTGATATCTTCATTTTTTTGAAGTAAGACCATTTCGG
>CAXNEV010000341.1:0-4610 GCA_964200925.1 Candidatus Latescibacterota bacterium
CCAAATCGCTTTATACCTCATGGATACCCTATGGCCATGTGCCACTGGAAATGGGGGGATTGATTGTGCTGGAAAATTCGCATAAACTGGCAGATTTAAAAGCAACTTATGGTTCGACGGATGTGGATTTGTATTGTCAAAATGAAGGCGATGCCCAGGCCATTGTTGAACAGGCCAAAATGGAACAGCGCGAATTGACCTCGGAAGAGCGCAGCCGCATTCACTGGAATTCCACCGGGGCCTATTCGTCTGATGCGATTGCCACGCGGGCCAAACTGGGCGGGCGATGGCTTACGGCCGAATACGACGTGGGCGATGTGCTCATATTTGGCATGTATATGATGCACGCCAGTGCCGATAATCAATCGAATCAGTACCGCATTTCGTCGGACACGCGTTATCAGTTGATATCTGAACCCGTTGACGAACGCTGGATTGGCGATGATCCACCTGCGCATGGCATTCGGGCAAAAAAGGGGATGGTGTGTTAAAATCTCGTTAACATCTTGAAAATCAGGAGACTGGTGGTGGGGTAGGGAACGTGCAAACGTTCAACGCGTTTTTATTGCTTTTGTTTGTGATTTCAACTGATTTGTTTAAATTTAAACCCGCTATAGGATGTTATAGCGGGTTTTTAAGTTTTGTCAATTTGGAGGGTGGTGATGTCTGATCCCAAAGTGATTCAAGGTCGTGTGAGGCCAAACTTTCCCAAACGGGCCGTGATTACCGGAGGGATGCCCTATGGGAACAAAGATTTGCATTTTGGCCATGTGGGGGGTGTGTTTGTGCAGGCCGATGCATTTGCCCGGTTTTTGCGCGATCGCATTGGCGCTGAAAATGTCATTTTTGTTTCTGGCACCGATTGTTATGGGTCGCCCATTGTGGAATCCCACCGTGAGATGGCAAGCCGTGGTGAGTTTGAGGGCAGTTTGGAAGATTTTGTGGCGTTTAACCACAAAAGACAAAAAGAAACCCTAACGGCCTATCATGTCTTTCCCAATTTGTTTGCCGCATCGGGGATTGGTCGGGCATCGACCGTGCATCGGGAAATGGGCGCGTTTTTTATTGAGACTTTGTATGCGCATGGGTTTTTGGAAAAACGCACAACGCCGCAATTTTACGATCCCGAGCGGCAGGTGTTTTTAAATGGGCGGCAGGTGCTTGGGCGCTGTCCTGTGGAAGGCTGCCAATCTGAAAAAGCCTATGCCGATGAATGTTCGCTGGGGCATCAATATGAACCCAGAGATTTGATTGCGCCCAAAAGCAGTTTGACGGGTGAAAAACCCGAAATGCGCGATGTGACCAACTGGTATCTCAATTTGCCCAAATTTCGCGATATTTTGTCGGCGTGGTTGGAGGAAGTCAAAACATCAAATCAGTGGCGATCTTTTGTGATCAGCAGCATTCAGGAGTATTTTGAGCCTCCTATTATCCATGTGCCGATCAAACAGTTGGAAGAATTGGAAGCCATTCGGCACACATTGCCTGCACACACACAACAAGAGGGCAAGGCCAGTTCGGTACAACTGGTGTTTGACAGCCTGGAGGTGCTGGAAAAAGCGCGCGAAATTCTGGCCAAACATGCCATTCGATATCGCAAGGGCAAAACACTGGTGCCGTTTCGATTGACGGGCAATCTGGCATGGGGGGTGCCCGTGCCAGACCTGGATGGGATGGATGGGTTGACGTTCTGGGTGTGGCCCGAATCGCTGTGGGCGCCCATTTCTTTTACAGCGGCCTATCTGGAAAGTCGGGGGCTGTCGAAAGACGATTGGCGGGCGTGGTGGTGTTCCAAAGAATCACAGGTGTATCAGTTTATTGGCGAAGACAATGTCTTTTTTTACAGCCTGCCCGAGTTTGCCATGTTTTTGGGATTGCAAGGTGAAAAGCCCGATCGCCATCCGCCGGAAGGGCAGTTGCAGTTGCCCCATTTGATTGCCAATCGGCATTTGCTTTTTTTAAGCAAAAAGGCCAGCAGCAGCGGGGATGTGAAACCGCCGATGGCCAATGCCTTGCTGGATTTTTATACGGCCGATCAATTGCGCACGCATTTTTTGAGTTTGGGCCTGGGTTCCAAGAGTGTGAGTTTTCAACCCAAACCCTTTAATCCCAATGCCGATGCACGGGCGGCCGACCCGGTTTTAAAAGAGGGCCATTTGTTGAGCAATGCGTTTAACCGGGCCATTCGGTCGTGTTTTTATACGGCGCAGAAATTTTATGAAGGAAAAGTGCCTGTGGGGGAAGTCAGCGCTGATGTGCTGACACAATCGGAAACGGCTGTTTTGGATTTTGAAATGGCGATGTTTACCCACGAATTTCAAGCGGCCGTTGATGTGGCCGGGCGTTATATTCGCGACATCAATCAGCAGTGGAACCAGAACAAACCGTATAACGATGATTGCGACCCCCATGTGCGACGCCAGGCCTTAATTGATGCATTTCACATGGTGCGGGTGGCCACGGTGGTAATGCACCCGATTGCTCCGGCAGGCACGGAAAAGGTGCGCGACTATTTGGCACTGGACAAAACGTTCTGGGATTGGGAAAAGATTTTTGAACCGTTGTATGTGTTTATGGAAAATCCGGCAGAACACAAACTGAAGTTTCTCGAACCACGCGTGGATTTTTTTGACAAACACTTCAGCCAGATTTCAGAGTGAATCGGTAAAAAGCCGTAAGTGGCAACAAAAAAGCCCAGTTTACCGGACTGACAGGGCAACCGCGCGGAGATCACATCTCCGCGCGGTTTTGTTTAAAATTCGGCACCAAGTGTGAAAGAAGGCAAGCGTGAAAACCATGTTTCAGAGGTTCGGGTGAGTGTGCGGTTTTGAGCATTGTATTTGTAAAGATAACTGCGTACATTGCGGCGATTGTAAAGATTGATGATGCCGATAGAGGTATTTAATTTCCAGGCTTTGAAGGCAAATTGACGATTGAGTTTCACGTCGAGGCGGTGATAGGGTGGATAGTGGTCATCGTAGAGATCGCGATATTGAATGGTGGTGAAACGGTTGCCATTGGAAAGCGTGATGGTGTCTAAATGTCTGGCCGTATGCGGCCAGCCCGTGCGATATACCCAGGCGGTGCTGATGTTCCATTTGGGTGAGGGGCGAAAGATGATGTCGATGCCAAATTGATGGCGCTGGTCATGGTTTTGTGGATAGGTTTTGCCGCTGATTTGAGCAAATTGGCTTAAAGAATCGCTGTGGGTTTCGCTGGCTTTGGAGAGGGTGTACGACAACCACCAGTTAAAACGCCCGCCTGTGTCGCGTTTGACGTAAAATTCAAGGCCTCGCACTGAGCCTGTTTCGGGAAAAAGGTGTGCAATATCGCTGTGCAATTCGGGCATGAGTTCAAGCTGATTGGCCACATCTTCATAACGATCGCGCATGTGTGTGAGGGTTTTGTAATAACCTTCCACGCGGAACTGGATATGTTCGGGCAACTGTTGTTCTATGCCGAGAATGTAATGGGTGGCTTGTTCGGCGGGACGAAACGTTTGATCGGCATATTGAATGTCGAGGTCATCGACACTTTGAGATTGATAATAGTGCCCATAAGCGGCGCGTAAAACCGTTTTGTTCCCAATGGGAAGTGCAAGGGCGGCTCGTGGGCTGATGTGCGTTTGATTGATATGGCTGTGGTGATCCAAACGCAGGCCCAAGTCGGCAGTAAGAGGGCCTTTGACACGCCATTTATCGGACAGATAGGCGCTGATTTTATTGGTGGATGGGGCAAGGGCAACCTGTGTGGTGTCGAATCGGGAAAAACCTTCTCGGCGAAAATAATTGTATTTGGCTGTTTGCTGCTGGGCATCGAATCCAAAACGCAAGACATGATGACTATGGGCTTGAAATGTCCAATCAGATTTGAGGCCATAACGCGTGGATGAACGAGAATCGCTCACGCGTTCGAGCAAACCATTGTATGCTGGATTGCGATAGGTGTTGCCGCTGCGATGTGTGGAAAAGTGGCCGATGTAGGGCAATGTGCGCATGTGCAGTTTGGCCGACGGGGTGGCATGCCAGACTATCCATGCATATGTGTTGCCATACTGGCTGAAAAAATCGTAATCTTCTTCCTCTTTATCCCGGTATTCCAGATCGTCTTTTGCCCAGAGTATGTTGAGCGAAATCTGGTGATGGTCACTTTTTTTGACGGTGAATTTACCAAAAGCATCGTAATAAATGGGGCGAAAATTATCATCTTCATTCATGAGCTTGAGCACCAGATCCACATAACCGCGGCGGGCAGAAAAAAGCCAGCCGAACTGGTCGTTACTGCCTTCGGCAAAAAGGCGTGCATTGGCCAGGCCCAATCCTGCGGCAAACCGTTGACCGGGTTTGGGCTGGGCACTTTGCATTTCCATCACGGCGCTTTGTTTGTTGCCATAGTCGGACGGAAAACCACCGGCAATCACCTCAATGCCGCCAATGATATCGGTATCGACAATGCTCAAACCCCCGCCTTCCACGTCTTTCATGTGAAAGGGATCGCTGAGTTCCATTCCATCAAGGGTAACCAGCACCTGATCGTGTTCTCCGCCGCGAATGGAGAAGCGCGAAGAAAAGTCACTGCCTGTTACACCGGGCAAGCGGCTGATGACCCGG
>CAXNEV010000342.1:0-4601 GCA_964200925.1 Candidatus Latescibacterota bacterium
CCACCAGAGGCCGCAGCGACAGTGAATGCGGGCTAATGGGCGTGAGAATCATCGCATCCAGGGCCGGATTGACAATCGGTCCACCCGAAGACAACGAATATCCCGTTGACCCCGTTGGTGTGGCCAGAATCAACCCGTTGCCAAAAAAAGCACTCACCTCCAAATCGTCAATCCAGGTTTTCACGCGCACCATACGCGCGGCCACACCGCGCTCAATCACCACTTCATTTAACGCAAATGCCGTGCGCTCGCCCACCTGCGCCGTTAAGGCCATGCGCACATCTAACGTGTAATCACCTGCCAGCAAACGATCCAGCCCGTCTTCCAGTTCGGCTGGTTCTGCCCCGGCCAAAAATCCCAGCCGCCCCAGATTAACACCTAAAATCGGCGTTCCTCGCTTTTGCACCAGCGCAGCCGCACGCAAAATGGTGCCGTCACCTCCCATCGCCACAATCACATCGGCACAGTCAGCCATTTCTGATGTGCCGCAAAAACGCCCTGCTGAAACCTGGCAAATGGGTTTTAAATCTTCAGATAACAACACCGCAATTCCGCGCTGAAACAAACGCCCAACCAGGTGATCAACCGTTGCACCAATACCCGCCTGTTGTGGATTGGATAAAATCCCGATGCAAGTCATAGGCCCTCGTCATCTTCATCGTCGGCATCCAACTCGGCCAGTTCAAATTCCCCACCATTTTGTGAGATCAACACATCCACCCGCTGCCGGGCATCTTCCAGCAAAGCCCGACAAATATTGGAAGCTTTTAAACCCTCTTCAAAAAATTGCAAGGCTTCCGAAAGCGGCAAATTGCCTTCTTCCAATTTTTCAACCGCCATTTCCAGTTGTTTTAATGCCAATTCAAATGTCGGTTCATCGCCTTTTTTTTTGGCCATAGTTTCAATCATCCTGTGCTGCCCTGCACGTTTATAAATTTAGGGTCTGTCTGAAAATTACTTTTCGGTTATGAACCCGAATCAGTGAATCTGCGGGTGGACGCACAGCGGACAGGTTCCCGAATCAACGAGTGCCGCAGGCAAGTTCCCGAAGGGAACGCACCGTAGGTGCCCCGCTGATCACGAGCGAAGCGAGTCATCAGTGAATCAAAGAGCCATACTATTCGTCTATTTGCAGAACCTGCAACTTATTTCTGGATGACCTCTTAATCTACGGCCGCTGTTCACTGTCTATTGTTCCCTGCGTTTTTTCTACCCGGCACAACGCTTCCCCTTTGGCAAACCGAATGCGCAACCGTTCATCGACTTTCAGCGTTTGAGCATCTGTCACAACCAGACCGTCGGCCTCGCGTTGGGTCACGCTATACCCGCGTACCAGCACCGACAAAGGGCTTAAAGATCCCAATTGCCCGGTGAATCGCCGATAATCTGCCACACGGGTTTCATAAATACGCCGAAAACGCCCTTCAATGTCCTGATGCAAATCATCCACGCGCTGCATGTGCTGAAAAATGATGTCGCCCATGCGGCGCATGCCATAACTTTGCACATATTCATCCAGCAAATCGCAATTTTCTTCCAACAGACGCAACATGGCATCGCGCATGCGCAACGTCAATCGGCCCGCGTTTTCTCGCAATTCAACCGCATCGCGCACCGCAATTTCAGCTGCTGCCGACGGTGTGGGCGCCCGATAATCGGCTGCCAGATCTGTTAATGACACATCCACTTCATGGCCCACTGCTGCAATCACCGGAATGGCCGAATTGGCCACCGCACGCACCACGGCCTCATTATTAAAAGCCGCCAAATCTTCTGCTGAACCGCCGCCGCGCCCAACAATTAACACATCCACAAGACCATAAGCATTTAAATCGGCAATGCCCTGTACAATGTCTTCAACAGCTCCTTCTCCTTGTACCCGAGCCGGACGCAACACCACATTCACCAAAGGCAATCGGCGTTTCAACACATGCAAAATATCGCGAATTGCAGCTCCTGTTTGTGAGGTCACCACCCCAATCGCGCATGGGTATTCGGGCAGGGGGCGTTTGCGTGCCTGATCAAACAAACCGTCGGCAGCCAATCGGCGTTTCAATTCTTCAAAAGCCAGTTGCTGTTGGCCCACCCCCGATGGAAACAACTGGGTCACATTGAGCTGGTAATCACCCCGCCGTTCATAAACCGTCAACTGCCCCTGTGCCAGCACCTCCATGCCCGATTCTGGGCGAAACCCGATTGTGCGTGTTCGCCACATCACACACCGCAATTGACACTGCCGATCCGACAGGGTAAAATAGCGGTGCCCCGACGCATGGTGTATAAAAGAAGTCAACTCGCCCACCACCCAGATCGACGGCAGCGCGGTTTCCATCATCTGTTTGATGGCCAAAGTGACTTCCGATACCGAAAGCGGTCGATCAATCACCCGCCTGCTCCTTTAAATCGATGCGCAATCGCTCAATGTGACGGGCCTTGCCCGTGGATTCGTCCACATCTATCAACACACCGCACAATTTCACATCGCCTGTTGCCGGCTCAAAACGCACAGGCATCCGGGTTAAAAACCGCTGCAACACCGCTCCTTTTTCAGCCCCAATCACCGAATCGTGTGGGCCAGTCATCCCCACATCCGTGATATAGGCCGTGCCCCCCGGCAGCACCTGTTCATCGGCTGTTTGCACATGCGTGTGTGTACCCAAAACAGCACTCACACGCCCATCCATAAACCAGCCATAGGCAATTTTTTCAGACGTGGCTTCGGCGTGAAAATCAACCACAATAACCGGCGTTTTTGTCCGCAGTTCTGCAACCAGTTTGTCACCCAGGTGAAACGGACAATCCAGTTCTAACATATTGATGCGGCCCTGCATACAAATGACACCAACAGCTACCCCCCCTCGAGAAGGGAAAATGCCGTAACCAATGCCTTTCACTTCTGGTGGAAAATTGGCAGGCCGCAAAATGCGATCTCCCGCTTAAATATACACAATCGATTCTTTTTGATCCCACACATGGTTGCCCGTGGTAATCACCTGGGCCCCATAGGCATGAAATTTTTTGCCAATATTTTCAGTAATGCCAAATCCACCGGCCGAATTTTCCCCATTCACAATACAAAAATCAACGTCGCATTCTTCAATAAGTTTGGGAATCAACAATGCCGCAGCGCGCCGCCCCGGTTTTCCATAAACATCACCAACAAATAAAATCTTCAAAACTCCTCCCATTATCCAGTGGTTAAAAAACCCGATGTGATGAATATACCAAACTTTTATCCAATTTATAAACAATAAGGCAGCAGGCACTTTCTGCCTTCTGCCTTATTTGGGAAACCTGTCTATTCCTTCCCCTATCGTGCAAAATTGATAGCCCGCACCTCGCGAATCACCGTCACTTTCACCTGTCCTGGATACGTCATGGTCTCTTCCAAACGCTCGGCAATTTGCGCAGCCAGTCGCTCGGTATCTTCGTCACTCATCAATTCACAGTTTGCCACCACTCGAATCTCCTGACCGGCCTGAATGGCATAAACCGCATCAACACCTTCGACTTCGTGGGCCGTTTCTTCCAATTTTTCAAGCCGCCGAACATAATTTTCCAGCACTTCGCGCCGGGCACCTGGACGCGATCTTGAAATGGTTTCAGCCGCGTCAACCAGCACCGCAATTGGAGAGGTCGGATCAGAATCGCCATGATGCGCCTCAATGGCATTAATGACCTCGACATCTTCGCCAAATTTGCGCGCCAAATCGGCACCGTTTTCGCCATGAGTGCCTTCTACTTCATGAGTCAATCCCTTGCCCACATCATGCAACAGACCGGCGCGTTTGGCCAATTGAACATCCAGACCCAAATGCGAAGCCATCATGCCGGCTAAAAAAGCCACTTCCTTGCTGTGATTCAATACATTTTGACCATAACTTGTTCGAAATCTTAATCGACCCAAAGACTCGATCAACCGATCGTGCAACCCCGGCACACCCACGTCGAATGCAGCCTCCTCCCCTGCTTGCCGAATCACATCTTGCATGTTGTCATAGGCTTTTTGCACCAGCTCTTCAATGCGCCCAGGGTGTATGCGCCCATCGACCACCAATTGTTCCAATGCGATTTTGGCCACGGCGCGACGAATGGGATCAAATCCAGATAAAACGACAGCTTCAGGTGTATCATCCACAATGACATCTACACCTGTTGCCATCTCAAAAGCCCGAATATTGCGCCCTTCGCGTCCAATAATACGGCCTTTCATCTCATCTGAGGGCAATTTCACCACCGACACGGTAGATTCAACCGTGTGATCGGCGGCCAACCGTTGAATGGCACTGGCAATAATTTCACGCGCTTCATCATTTGCCCGCGAGAGGGCATCTTCGCGAATTTCTTTGAGGCGCCATGCCGCTTCGCGTCGGGCTTCGGTTTCCAAATTTTCCATCAACTCGCGTTTGGCCTGATCCCGAGTTAACCCGGAAATGCGCTCCAGTCGTGCATTTTGTTCTTCCAGCACCGCGGTCAATTCTTGTGAATGGGTTTCAACCTCTTGTTTCAGCAACTCAATCTGCTGTTCCTGTTCACCCACCTGGCGCTCTTTGTCATTTAACAAATCAGCACGCCGATTGAGTTCTCTCGAGGTAATGTTC
>CAXNEV010000343.1:0-4588 GCA_964200925.1 Candidatus Latescibacterota bacterium
CCCAGCGGCCCTCCGCCAATCACGCGTTATATCCACACCCAGAGCGATCCCAAACTTTTCTGGCGGCGATATGGCGACCTGGAATTGCTTTTGCCAAAAAAAACCGCAAATGGCATTGAATGGGAAGCCCCCATTTACTTGTCTGATAAAAGCCTCGGTGTATCGTCTCATTCGGGTATTCCATCATCTATTGTTTCGCGCGGGTCAAAAGTTCACGTTGCCTGGGGTGAAGCCACCGAACCCGATGCCAATGCCCCCGGCGTTCCTGCCTTTGTTGTGACCTACGACCGGGATACCCGGCAGTTGGGCAAACCCGTTTTGATCGGTTATGGCGCACCGGCCAACGATGTACACAACACCCCATGTATCACCATGGACAGCCATGGGTATTTGCACGTTCTTACCGGCACACATGGCAGCCCCTTTCACTATGCACGATCGCTTAAACCCAACGATGCCGCTGGTGGGTGGACCGATCCCGAACCCGTGGGCGAAAACCTGCGGCAAACCTACATCGGCTTGGTTTGCGGCCCTGACAACACCCTGCACCTGGCGTTCCGTTTGTGGCGGCACAACGAAGACCCCTTTCCCAATGGGTATCACGCAACCCTTTCGTATATGCAAAAATTAGAGGGCAAATCGTGGAGTGATCCTTGCATTCTCATTCGCGCGCCATTTACCGAATACAGCATCTGGTATCATCGTTTAACGTTGGATCGCACCGGTCGGCTGTTTTTATCTTATGATTACTGGTCCACATTCTGGTATTACCGCACAGATCATCCGGGCCGTCGCCGGGCTCTGTTGATGTCGCCCGATGGCGGCAATACATGGAAGTTGGCAGAAAAAGGCGACCTGATTCCATAATTTTTGCAAGCGTTTAACGATCAGCAAAAGCACAAATGAAACATGCTTTTCATAAGATGGCGGGATGTTTCAAGCCGAAAGCTGACTGCTCACGTAAACTTGGGTCTGCACCCCAAAAACTCAGAGGAATATTCATGCCCTATCAAACCACACCCGAAAATCTGTCGCAAGCAACAATAGAGTATTACCGCAAAAATGGATTTGTACACATCCCCGGCATTCTCTCACCCGAAGAAACAGCGGAATATTATGCCATTATTCGCACATTTTCTGACCGCAAACGCAAAGAAGAATCACCTTTTATTCGAGATCGGGATGTTTTTACTCAAATCGTCAATTTTTGGCATGAAGAACCGTCTGTTAAACGTTTAACGCTACACCCCAATGTGGGTGGGGTGGCTGAAAAATTGGCGGGTGTTCCCCTGCGCATCTGGCATGATCACATGCTGATTAAACAACCTCACAACAACGCCCCCACGGCATATCATCAGGACCAACCCTTTTGGCCGCATGCCCACTCGCCCAACTCCATCTCCGCCTGGATTGCGCTTTGTGATGTGCCTGTTGAAAGGGGTTGTATGACGTTTATTCCCGGCTCGCACAAATACACGGACTTGCCTCCGCAAAGCACGGGTGATTCCAACATTTTGTTTAAAACCTGCCCCGAACTCACATGGTCACAACGTGTGACGGTGCCCCTTCGGGCGGGCGATTGCACGTTTCACCACAGCCGCTGTGCACACAGTGCCACGCCCAACGATACCGATGATCCGCGCGTGGCTCACATCATCATTTATATGGATCAGACCACCACATACAACGGCAAAAAACACATTGTCACCGATCCACTCGGCCTGCAAGAAGGCACGTTGCTCGAAGGGGAATGGTTTCCATCCGGTCATGATTTTCCAAAATCGCAAAACGCCTGATGACTATGGAATACACACAAATCTCAAATACGGATCTCAAACCTTCTGCCATCTGTTTGGGCATTGGATCCATCGGTGTGAAAAACACCGAAGCCGAAGGCATGGCGCTGCTCGACGCTTTTGTGGAACAGGGTGGCACCTTCATCGACACCGCGCATGTGTATTCCAACTGGGCACCTGGTGAAACCAGTCGCAGCGAACGCATTCTCGGCGACTGGATGGCCACGCGCAAAAATCGCGATCACTTGGTCATCGGCACCAAAGGTGGGCATCCCGATCTGTCAACCATGCTCATTTCTCGCCTGTGCAGAGCAGACCTTGAAGAGGATGTCAACGGCAGCCTAAAAAAATTGCAGACGGACACCATCGACCTTTATTATCTGCACCGCGATGATCCGTCTTTGCCTGTATCAGATATCCTGGATACCCTGCACGATTTTCAAACGGTTGGCAAAATCCGTTTCTATGCCTGTTCCAACTGGACACCTGCACGCATTCGAGAAGCCAACACGTATGCCCATGAAAAAGGCTACACCGGTTTTGTGGCCAATCAAATGCGCTGGAACATCGGTTGCTTTCACATGCGGCCATCCAGCGATCAAACGATGTGCGGCATGGATCGCGAAACGTTGACCTATCATAAACAAACCGGCTTGGCGGCAATTCCCTATTCGTCACAAGCCGGTGGTTTTTTCAGCAAGCGCAACGATCATCCCGAAGCTGTTGTCCACAGCGGTTACAATACTGAGGCCAATCAAACCCTGCATGTTTATTTGCAATCTCTCACACAAACGCTTGGTCTCACCATGAGCCAGATCATTCTCGCGTATTTCTGGTCTCATTCTTTTACCGCCATTCCCATTGTTGGTTGTCGCAACCGCACACAGCTTGACGATTCCCTTCTCGCGGTGTGGTGCCGTTTGCCCGATGAGGTTATGGTTCGCATCGACCACCTGAATGGTTTATCTCATTGACGTTTGACAGGAGCGTTTTAGGGCCTTTGAACTTTCTGAACAGCACATTGCCGATTATCACACCCTGGGCTATACCATCTTCCGAGACATTTTGCCTGCCTCATTAATTGAAGATTTGCGCCGCGTGACCGATCAGGCCCGGGACATTGCGCACCAGGTGACTGGCCCACAGGCCCAGCGTTTGCAACCGATGGCCAAATACGATCTCGACTTAAAACCCTTTAAAGATTATGGCGAGTTGAGCGTGTTGAATGACGCCATTCACCAGGTGCTTACACCCGATCATTATCATGCCGATCTCAACCGCACGGGCGTGTTGCTCGAACCCGCCGACTTTCCGTGGTGTACCGACTGGCATCGCGATTGGCGCGATCACATGCCCGAAGCCGTTTTTGAAGCTGAATTTCGCAAAGAATGGGACGTGCAGACTTTTGACATTAACAGCATGAATCAGATCAACTGTGCGCTGTATGAAGATCCTTCCACCTGGTTTGTGCCAGGCAGCCATTATCGCCAGCGCAATTTGCCCGGCGAAGTTGCCGCCAAAAAAGCCTATGACCGAAACAAACACCGCGACAAACCATCTGTGTCAAATGCCCAACGCGAACGCGATTGTCTGGCCTATGTCACCGACATGCCCGGTGCTGTTCAACTGCGTTTAAACGCAGGTGACTTTGCGCTTTACCGTTCCAGTGCTTGGCACATTGGCAACTATGTGCCCTATCGCAAACGCGCGACCATCCACGATTTTTGCGGCACACCCGAATATGCCCGGCACATTGAAGTGCGTGTGGCTCGAAAAAACGCCGCTGTGGAACGTTTAAAAGTTGGCGCTTAAAAAATGCGGATGAACGGTCATGTTTTATTTACAAAACCTGACAATATCTTTACTGGAGGCTGTTTTATGTTGAGCAAAAAACAGAAACGACAATTTGCCGAAGAAGGTTATATTCGCGTATCGGGTGTGGTGCCCAAAGTGATGGTTGAAGCGGCCCGGCGCGTGGTGAATCATTCGATTGGCACATCGGGTGTGGGCGGTGAAAATATGGAGAACAACCGGTCGGCATTTTTTTGTTTCGACATTCTCGATTCACCCGTTATTCTCGATATGTATAACAAAACACCCGTGATGCAAATTGCCGAATCGTTGATGGGTGAAGGCAATGTGTTGCCTGTAGAACGCGCCAAAACCTATCCGCGTTTTCCACTGCCTTTGGGCGAAGACCCCCCTGAACCGCGAGGGCATATCGATGGGGTTGGCAATGGATTGAACGGCACAGCCAAAGGCGATTACAAACGCGGCTTTTCTGCTTTTGCCGTTGTTTACCTGGCCGATGTGCCCGAACCGTATAGCGGGAATTTTACCGTTTGGCCCAAGTCCCATCGCTTTTTTGAAGATTATTTTAAAAAGGTTGGGCACGAAGTGTTGGGCAGTGGCAAACCCCATCCAGAAATGCCTGAACCACCTGTGATGGTTACAGGAAAAGCAGGCGATTTTGTTATTGCCCATAACCAGATGTTTCACACCGGTGGGCCCAATGCGTCGCCCAATGTGCGTTATGCCACGATTGCCCGGTTAAAACACAAAGACTGTGACACCATTGGCAAAGACGCCTACACCGATATCTGGCGCGAGTGGCCAGGTGTTCATGAGGT
Source organism: Candidatus Latescibacterota bacterium (assembly GCA_964200925.1). Classification (GTDB taxonomy): domain Bacteria; phylum Latescibacterota; class UBA2968; order UBA2968; family UBA2968; genus CAXNEV01. Next base: position 4,427 of record CAXNEV010000343.1, read on the forward strand.
GCTCGAAGAAGCCGTGGCCTGACATGAAAATACGTTGGAACGTGCTTTAATCCATCGTCTATCATCAAAAATTTATTATTTAGAAAACAATTGAAACCACACCAGAATACAGATAAACACCCATGGCCTGAAAAAGAGGTTTTCAATGTCCCGCATTACCCC
>CAXNEV010000344.1:0-4576 GCA_964200925.1 Candidatus Latescibacterota bacterium
TCCGTGACATCAGGCAGATACTCTCCGGGACCAGACATGGTAAAGCCCTCCTTGGACAGGTGTTCCAGCCAAGGAATTTACTGCTTTTGCTCGTTTGAGGCATCCCGAATTGCCTCTTTTGATGCTAAAGTGTCTTATTTTTCGTCAAAAATTAGCACCTTCTTTTGAGCACCTTTTTGAATGGTCACCACACCGACATGCCAATCGGCCTGTAAAAACGGGCTGTCCAGCGCTTTTCCGGAAACAAAGTCAACGGCCACACCATTGATTTCTGGCACGCGCTGTTGCGTGGCATCCAATGTAAATGTATCGCCGTAAATGCCCTCATAGTGCAACAGGTCATCTTGAAAGGTCATCGGTTGAAATAGAACCCTCTGTTGGAAATCTTCAAAACCTGGATAATCCATTTTGCGCGCCACTTCCAAAATCACTGGCGACCATTCCTCGTTTAACACCATCCATGACCCTTCGGGTTTATCTTGTTTTTGCCAGACAAAACCGCCCAATACCGACCGCACAGCAGCATAAGCCCCCTCGGCCTCCACAAACACCCAACCGTCTGTTTCAACAGGTGCACCCAATCCGGCCAGCGAAATCCAGACCCGCATCGTTTTGCACTTGGTGCTCGTTTTTAATTTCTGACAAATCAACGTGCCTTTGTGTTGAACAGACCACTGTTGATTAAATGTCACCCGATCATCTTCAGCCTCACATTGAGGCACAATACGCGCATTTTTGTGACCCCAAAAAATCACCCCGTGCCACCGGTTTTGCGAACTAATCATCGCCCAATCCACAAAGGGCCGCGCTTCCAACATGGCTGTGCCAACAATAAATTCGGGGGTGCAATACGAATATCGCACAATGCCGCCATGATCTGTTTTCATGCGATAATCGGGCGGTTTGTAATATCCCGTTTGCACCAGACCCAGCGGTCGCTGGTGAATCTCGTAAATACCTCGACCAGGTCTATCCAGTGCCAGATCGGCCACAACATCCGGCGGGTGATAATCACTCATCGCCGCCGATAAAATGGGAGAATAAATTTTCACCGGATCGCACATGCCAAAATACAGCCACGCCAGTTGTTGCACATGCCGCCCCCCCGATGTCAGCGATCCACCCCCTTGATAAATGCGTGCGCGCCCACCGCCCACCACACCATCGATCTGTTCCTGTGCCCAGTAGGCCCAGTAGAGATCCAGCAGCCGATTGACCTGTGCTTTTAGCATTTCGTCTTCGGCAAAATCGAACACATTATAAAGTCCCTTTAACAAAATACCGTTATACCCATCGTTTTGCATTTCAACAAAGAGCCCTTTTTGGGCCCGTTCTGTACAATAAACCTTGATGTAAGCCGTCCATGCCGCATAGTGATCTGCCACCGATCCCCCATCCTCATAAACCCCATCGCGGTATGCTGGCCGGTCTTTTGCCAATTTTGCAAAATGCCACGCCGTGGTAAAAATCTGCACATGGTGATTTTCCGATTCCCAGATGTGCCACGTTTGTGACACATCGGTTTCAGCATCTTTTAGCTTTGAATGAGATTTGGCATAAATCCAGGCTGGCTCCAGAGTTTTGGTTTCTGTTTCTGCTGTCAATCGACCTGGCGCAACCGATCCTTGGCAACCATACCGTTCAATCAGGCCAAACACCACCTCAATATGCCAGTGAAAACTGTCGCGATCGTTAATATCCTTTGGGTGATCCAGATAATGCTGCGCATTTTCAACCAACGCGGCATTGGCTTCGTCCAATCTTTCGTTTAAATAAAAACACCGCGCAGCAAACTCACAGATCGAAAACGAATAGGCCCGCACATAATTGCCGCGTCCTGGTGATAGTGGTGGTTGTTTTTCGGCACGCACAAGCGGTTTGCCAGATTCGTTGCGAAACATCGTTTCAACCCGGCTTGCAAAACCCTTCTGAATTTTTTTCAAATCGGTCATACCCACCCCTTCCCAAACAACCAAAAGGTTCTATATCTTTCACGATTTCCATATTTCGCTCTGTTCTTTTTTCTGACCCAATTTGTATATCATGAGTTTGCACGGAATGGTGCCATTAAAAAACTCGTAGGTGCGTCGGGGTTTTAATTTCAACGCGGGTGCAAGATCGGGCCGCCCTGTAAAAAACGCGGCCATCCACCCCGAAAATCGATCGCGCAATACTTGACCCATCTGATCATACAAGTGTCGAACCGCCGCCACATCGGCCATGCGCTCGCCATAAGGCGGGTTGGTGATCAACAAGCCTGGTATATCACCGTGTGATTGTATATCGACCACATCACACGGTTCAAGTGTCACCACGCCATCCAGCCTGGCCCGCAACACATTCTCTTTGGCCAGTGCCAACATTTTTTCATCCCAATCTGATCCCACAATTGGCGACAAAGTTTTCAAGCCCTGTTCGCGCCGCTGATGCGCCTCATGAACCAGATCGCGCCACACAAACGCATCGTGCTGCAACCAGTTTTCAAACCCAAAGTGTGGTCGAAACAATCCAGGGGCCACATCACCTGCCATCCAGGCCCCTTCAATCACCAGCGTGCCCGACCCACACATGGGGTCCAGCAAAGCACCGCCTTCTTTGGCAATTTTGGGCCATCGCGCTTTGTACAACAATGCCGCAGCCAGATGCTCTTTCAGCGGGGCTTCCCCACCGCCCTCCACGCGGTATCCCCGCCGATGCAAACTGTCGCCCGACAAATCGATATTCAACGTTGCCCGATCGCGAAACAAATACACATTCACCCGCAAATCGGGCTGTTTGGTATCAACAGAAGGCCGCACACCCAACCGGTCGCGAAACTGATCCACAATGGCGTCTTTTACTTTTAACGCAGCAAAATGCGTGTGCGTAATGGTCGATTGCACCGATGCCCCATCTACCGATAGAGTGCCTTCGGGCATGACATGCGTAGCCCAATCGATTTGTTGAACACCAGCGTACAATGCCTCGGGGGTTTCTGCCGGAAAATCGGCCAACTTCATCAACACACGCCCGGCCACACGCGACCACAAACACACGCGATAGGCCAGTGTGCGATCCCCTTCAAACGACACACCGGCCCGCGCCTCGCGCACATTTTCTGCACCCAATGTGCGCAACTCTTCAGCCAGCAAGGCTTCTAAGCCGCGCGGTGTGCTTGCAAACAAAGTCCACAAATCATGTCCCACCAGTCCCCCTAACACGTTGTCGGAATCATTTTGAGTTCCGCCATCATCAATCCCGCATATTCACAAATTGAAGCGGAATGCCATAATCTTTGCCCTTCAACAGCGCAATGGCCGCCTGAAGATCGTCGCGCTTTTTGCCCGTTACCCGCAATTCCTCTCCCTGAATAGAAGCCTGTACTTTAATCTTTGAATCCTTCACATCCTTCACCATATCCCGCGCCACTTCGCGATCAATGCCCTCTTTGATCACCACTTCGCGCCGCAGTGTTTTGCCGCCAGCCGGCTGAACGTCTTTAAATTCCAAACACGATGCATCCACTTTGCGGCGCACCACACTGGTAATCAGAATATCGCGCACAGCTTCCATCTTCATCTCATCTTCGGTTGTCACCACAATCAATTTGGTTTTGCGGTCAAAATCAACCGCTGTATTGGATCCGCGAAAATCATAGCGTTGTGCAATTTCTTTTTGTGCATTGTTAATCGCATTGCTGATCTCTTGTAAATCGACCTGATTCACCACATCAAATGAAGGCATCCCGTTCTCCTTTCAAAGTGCGTGGGCATATAATTTTCGATACGCATCCATTAACCTGCAAGTCACAGGCCCCGTTTTGCCAGTGCCCACCATCCAATCGTCAACCTGCACCACCGGCATCACTTCAGATCCTGTGCCCAAAATCATCAGTTCATCTGCTGATCGCAATTTGCTTTCCAAAATGGGAAACATCCGCACGGGAATGTTTAATTCCGCACACAAATCCAGCACCACACTGCGCGTAATGCCCGGCAAAATGTAATTGGAATCCGGGTGTGTGTACAACACGCCGTCAAAAACCCCACACACACTCGTATGCGCCCCTTCCGTGATCACCCCATCTCGAATCAAAATCGCCTCTTCGGCATGGGCTTCCTGTGCCCGCTGCTGGGCCAGCACATTGGCCAGCAAAGCCACCGATTTAATATCGCACCGCGCCCAGCGCTGATCGGGCGCAGTAATAACCTTCACCCCTTTGTTCCAGAGATCGGGCTCCGTTTTAAATTCCCGCGCAAACCCATACACGGTGGGTTTCACATCACCCTTGGGAAAGGCGTGAATTCGAGTGGCCACCCCGCGTGTCACCTGCAAATACACGGTTGCATGGCTTTTATCCATGCCATTGCGCTTCAACAACTCGCGGTTAATTTCTTCAAAGTCCACACCCGGATGCACAATGCGCAACTCTTTTAAACTGCGCTCCAACCTCGCCAGATGCCGATCCCACGCCAGCAAAAACCCATTGTAAGACCGCGTGACCTCATACACCCCATCTGCCAGCAAAAACCCCCGATCATCGGGCGAAATGAACGCCTCCGATTTTGGCAGGTATTTTCCATTTAGATACACAATC
>CAXNEV010000345.1:0-4570 GCA_964200925.1 Candidatus Latescibacterota bacterium
GCACCCTTTGAGCTTTGCAATTTGCCCCACAATGGACCCCACCGCACCGGCCGCCCCTGAGACCACTACCGTATTGCCCTCGCGCAATTGCCCAACTTCAAGCAACCCAAAATACGCCGTCAATCCCGGCATGCCCAAAACGCCCAGCGCGGTTGAAATCGGTGCCAGATGTGCATCCACCTTGCGCACCTCCCCACCCATAACCACCCCATAATCCTGCCACCCAACTTGAGCCTGAACAATATCGCCTTTTTTTAAAGTCGGATCATTTGAAATCACCACCTCATTCACCGTACTGCCCACCATCACCCCACCCAGTTCCACACCTCGCGCATAACTTGCCCCGTCATTCATCCGTCCGCGCATATAGGGATCCACCGACAAATACAAGGTCTTTAACAATACTTCGCCCCCACCGGGTTTGGGTATGGGTTTTTCCACCAGCTTAAAATCCGACAGCTTGGGAAATCCCTGGGGCCGGGATACAAGCGTTATTTGACGATTCACATCAACCATCATATCCTCCGGTTCAATTTGTGATACCCACAAAAAATTTGCAGCATGATATTACTTCGGATCACCTCAAAACACAACAGTCTTTCAAACAGCATTTGCTCTGTCCAACTTCCTCGGTAAATCAAACAAAAGGGATCGCTTTTTGCGATCCCTTTTGTTTGTAAGCCGTTTTTACGGCAAAACCCTCTCATATCTTTTCGCGATTTTTTTTCACAACAGATAACAGCTTGCCAAATGCCTCGGCGGTTTTTTCAAGATCCGTTTCGGTGTGAACAGCAGAAATGACACCACCCGGCCATGACACAATATCTACCCCTTCAGCAATCAAGCCGCAGCGGATTTGATGGATCAGGCTTGCTGGCACACTGCCTTTAAAAACTGTGTAAGGGACTTTGCCGGCGGCGATATCATCAAGGCTGAAAGATTGATCTTCAGAAAGGGGCAAAATGTGAAAACCCGAAAATTCGCCGTACACAAGCCAGTTCAAACCGTGTTTTTTGGCGGCCTCATTCATGGCCGCTCGGAGCTGTTCACCGCTTCGATTGGCTTTTTGAATCACCGTGCCATCGGCAATAAGCTTTAGCGTGGTCAGCCCTGCACAGGCCGAAATAGGGTTGGCATTAAACGTGCCCTGATGCGGAATGCGGTGTGTGGCATTCCACGTTGGATCATTTCGAAAGGTCATCATATCCATAATATCTGCCCGACCGGCAATAGCGCCACCCGGAAAACCCCCGGATAAAACTTTGGCAAAAAGCGCGATATCGGGAATGACGTTATAGTGTGCCTGTGCGCCACCGGGCGCAACGCGAAAACCCGTGACAACTTCGTCAAAAATCAACAACACCCGATGCTCACGGGTAAGCGTGCGAAGCCTGCGAAGGAAGTCGCCATAGGTAGGCACACGGCCAAAACTTGCCCCGGTGGGTTCAAGGATAATGGCGGCGATATCATCACGCGATGCGAGAGTCTGCTCAATCTGTTCGGCATTGTTGGGTTCGCACAAAACCGTATTTTGCACCACATCTTGTGTAATGCCAGCAGGAGGCGCACCATCGCCAGGGACAGCGGCAAAAGCGACCTGATCATGCCAGCCGTGGAAGTGGGTTGCAAAACGCAGAATTTTGGATCGGCCCGTATAGGCCCGGGCCAGACGCAGAACAAGCTGGCTGGCTTCCGTTCCTGAACTGGTAAACCGCACTTTGTCGGCGCAAGGCACCATCTGAATGATCTGTTCGGCCCATTCTAACTCGAGTTCGTGTGAAGCGCCATAATGCGTGCCTTTGGAAAGCTGATCCCGAACAGCTTCCACAACTGCCGGGTAATTGTGCCCAAGCAGCAGCGCACCGTGCCCACCGAAATAATCGATATATTCATTCCCGTCCACATCCCACTTGTGCGATCCCTCGGCCCGTGCAACCGAAAGTGGATAGGGCTGCAAATACCGAGAATCATGTGTGACCCCGCTGGGGAAAATTTCCCGTGCCCGCTGATACAGGGCGCGAGATTTCGGAGTTTTTTCAATATATGCCTGTACAACCGATGGCACCTGATCGCCCATTTTCGTTCTCCCGGTTCCCAATTTGTCTTGTTAAGCCTTCACCATAGTGGTGCTAACTGCTTTGCGATAGCCAGTGACAACCATGCGATCATCATAGACTTCAACAATTGCATAGGCATTGTTTTCTTCGCCAGATCCTTCAACAACTGCTTTGAGCGTGTAATAATGAATGCCTTCAATATGGCTGTAATGACCAGCGTGATTGTGTCCGTGAAAAGCTGCGAGCACTTTCTGGCTTTCTTGTAGAATATGACGAACATCTGTCGCATTGTTAACGCAGTGGTTGGTGTTGCCGTCAAGCTGCTGATGCACAAATACAATCACCGGGTTGGACGTGGCAGCCAGATCTTTTTTGAGCCAGTCGCATTGTGCCGGCGGAATATGGGTATCTGTCCAATGGAAATTGCCATGATCATAATCCGATCCATCGGCAATGTGGTTTGCATCGAGCACAACAACGTGAATGCCATGTATGTCAAATGAATAATATCTAGATGCTTGTGCGATGCCCGTATTCTCTACGCGCGCCAAGAACTGCTCTTTTGAAATGCTGTCCACATCGTGATTGCCCAGAACGTGATAGCGCGGCCCATTGAACGTTGCAAGAACGGCTTCAATGGTTTCGAGATATTTCAAAGTGTCGTGCTCTTCGGCGGGATTGCCCTCGTCTTTGAGGTCGCCAAGTTCGATCAGGAAATCTACTTTTTGACTGTTCATATGTGTGACACACTCGGCCAATTTGGCGATCGATTCTCTATAATAACGCTTGCCTCTGGTGTCTGTGTTGGCATAATGTGCATCTGTTCCCATGCCAAAACGCAGTTTTGGTTTGCGATCTGTCTCATCGCCATAGGCAAACGATGTATCCATAGAAAATCCTGCAATAATGCAGCCCGAAATTTTCAGGACATCACGCCGTGTGATCATCCAATTGTTATAATCAGATTGCACAACACAATTGTCAGATTTTATATTCATACCTCCAACCGTCCTTTAAAAAGCCACTTTGGTTCACGGCATTGGGATGATCCCATCTGACGAAGCTATGAGATTGTCTAAAAATTAGTTTTCGGTTTTTATTTCAAATATACGATTCGTTGATTTGTCACAACAGTAAAGTTGTTTCTATATGAACCCTATGTTTTAACAGGAACTGCTGCTCATTTTTTTGTACACAAAATAACCCTCTTCTCGTTAGGAGAAAAGGGTTATTTCCAATAACAACACTGCTTTTTACTTTTACTTGCCGCACGCGTGAGCTTGCGATTGACCTTTGACTCGCAACCCGCGACCTTGTTTTCTCTTTGCACTCCGCACTGCTTTTACACCACCAGATCCACTTTTTGAACCGTGCCCACCGACCCGCTTTCACTCAAATACACACCCGATGAGCGCACAATGCCCTGCAACTGGTTGTTTTCATCTTTCATCTGAAAAGGCGTATTGACATGCCCCAGATAAATGGCCCCAACACCGCGCTGGCCCAGTGCAACCAAGCTGTTATTCCCATCGGCATCTTTAGACCAGATTCGCAACCCTTCATATACCGAATCGCCTTCATCAATCCACCCATTGCCATCATCATCATAGGCCGATAGTTCGCCAAACCCGTCACCCGTGCGTGCCCCAAACAATTCTCCACCGTCGTTCACGGTGCCATCGCCATTGTGATCCAGAGCCAGAAATCCACTGCCCGATCCCACAAAATGGATCTGATCGGCCGAACCATCCATATCGATATCAAATTCATACTTGTGCTGTGTCAACTCGGCAGCCGTACCGTCAAAATTAATCACCAGCGGATCTTTCACAGTCTCTTCCATCACCACATCCATTTTCACTTCACGGGCAAATTCTCGGCTCATCGACAATGACACATCAATGGCAATCTCCTGACCATCTGCCGTTTTCACGACCCCCTGTGCATCAAATGTGGTTGCCTCGGCTTCGTAATACGATTCTTCAAAATGGTATCGCACTTCGCGAATCGGTGCCGGTTGTGATTGAACGTTTGTTTCAGCCTGTGCAGTCACCTCCTGAGCCGCCATTTCCTGAACCGCGGGCAATGTGGTTACATCGGGTGTTTGGTAAGCTTCTTTCACCGCTGTTTCGGGATCGATCAACTTGATCTTTTTCCCGCTCATGCGTTCCACTGCCGCCATAATCAATTCAATGCGCGTTTTGTCTTCGGCACTCAATTCCAAATCCACCGCCGCTGCCCCATCCACACCATTTGCACCCGGTGCTGTTTCTGCTTTTTTCACCGTGGATTGACGCCGGCCTTCTAGGCTTTGAGCCATGCGCTGCACCAGCGATCCCTGACCGGCAAACCGATCTGGCACACCCACCAGGTTGGGGTGTAAATCGCGCTGTGACATCATGGTTGACCGATCCGCCCCGGTGGATTCCCGCGAACTGACCTGCGAGGGAGTCTCTTTTTCTGGCTGTCGAATGCGCTCTTCAATCGATTCTTTTCTGACCTGGCGCGATACC
>CAXNEV010000346.1:0-4553 GCA_964200925.1 Candidatus Latescibacterota bacterium
TATCCAAATCTTTCTGATTTGAAAAGTTGGCATCGATATCTAAGAGGGACAAGGCAAGTAGTTCCTGGCGGGAATACCCAGTTCTCTGAATACTTTGCTGGTTGCAATCAATGATGTGGCCTTTTAGATCACAGATGTAGATGGCATCGGATGCCTGGTCGATAAATATGCGAAATCTGTTTTCATTGGATTTAAGCAAAACATCACTTTGATGGAGCTTTTTTTCAGTTTGAAAGTGCTCAAATTTTTCTCTGACCAGAGAAACCGTTTGTCTTGCAACCAGATTTTCCAGATCTTTGCTAATTTTTTTTAAATGTTCTTCGGCTTGTTTTTGTTTGGTGATATCGGTGGCAATAAATCCCACGCCAACAATTTTGCCATTTTCCTCTACGGCACTGAGGTTGTTTTGATACCATGCAATGGTGTTATCTGGACCTGTGGCTTGTGAAATGTAACTGGAAGAGGAACCGGTTTGAAAAACGCAATTGATACAATCGCGGGCAATGGTGTGATACTCAGGAAGAATAAATTCGTACAAACTTTTGCCAATGACATTTTCAAGCGCAAGGCCCGGTGCAGGATGGTTAATAAATTCGATAATGTGATCCCGGTTGACTATGGTGATAAAATGGATGGATTTCTGGATCAGAGAAAACCACCGGTTGTTTGTGTTTGGAAAATCAATTGTTGTTTGTGGTTTAAACTCCGATTTCATCAGTGTCTCCCAGCGCCCGACAAAAAATGGATGGCATAGGATATTTGATTATCAAGCGATAACTGTGTAAAATTATAAAAAATGAGGCGTATTTGCAATTTTTTTTTCAGGAGTGAAAAGATGATTCGCACAGTAGATACCCGCGCTGATTTTCTGGCGCACTGGAATTGTGGCATCAATTTTTTTATCGGCGGAGAATGCATTCCTTTTGTTTATGAGTTCCCACCGATAGATCGCATTATTGAGGCGCTTCTGGCCAATCCCAATATGATTGCGATTTCCGGAACAATGCCCGAAAAATTAGAGGTGGAAAATATTGCACAGCGGTATCGCAAGATGTCGTATGACGATTTGATGGCCACATCGTTTCAACTGACGCATTTCAATTTATCGGAATTTGACAAACCCGGACAGATTCTGGATGGATTTCACGAGCGAGTTGTAGCTGTGTGGAAGGCTTTCTTAACTGACAACGATTTTACATGGGATCGCTGTTATGGGGTGATGCGCGTGTCGGGGCCAAACACGGTGACGGGTTATCATATGGACGGGTCCAATGTGCTGTTCTGGAATGTGCGTGGGCACAAACAGTTTCACGGGGTGCATAACCCTGACAAATGGGCTCCGATTGACTGGGCAGTGAAAACGCGCAATGCCGATATCACACGGCCACCGGAATTGACAGATGAAGACATTTTAACCCTCGATGTGGGAGACAATCAGTTTGTGTGGAATCATTTGCTCACACCTCACTGGGTAGATGCTCCGGCGCTGACATTTGGCATTAATTTGTCACATGGCGGGTTGCGGCACAAAGGTCGGTTGTGCCAGCGCGAAAAGGCGTTGTATCGGTTTAAAGAGTGGGATAAATATCCGGAGAAGATCTGGCGTAAGGATTAAAAAAGCCGCCTCGTGGTCACGAGGCGGCTTTTTTAAGAAAAATGCTCAGGCAATTTCTCCAAAAAAAATACCCCCCTTTCCCTTCGGTCACCAGTGGGTTCCTACGGGGAAAGAGGGGCTGACCAATCGGTACCACTTGAAAAGCGGTACTTTTTTGACGACGCGCCACTCCGAGGTCACATCGTCTGAAACCGAGTTTTAGGCACAGGACGGTTTCAAACCTGTTTATTGTCTGCGCAAGATTGCAAATACTCGTTTACTGAACCAGCAAATTCAATGTCGTCCCTGACTCTGTGCTGGTGTTGCGCAACCGGGCGTTTTCACTTTGCAATTGTCGTATGGCCTGATTGGTGCGTTGAACTTCCTGATCGAGACTGCGCTGTGAGGTTTGAAGGTTGCGAATTTCACCCTGGTTATCGCGAATGGCTGTTCGTTGTTGGCGCTGGGCTGTTATTTCTGTGTTGCGCGTTGTTTCTTTTGCCGTGCGCTGGTTTTCAATGGCTGCATCTTTTTGCAAACCTGTTGAAATGGTTTTCAGACTGTTTTGCAGTTCAGCTTTTTGTTCTTCACGCGCAGGTGGGGCTTGCACGCCCTGCTCTTGAGGCTGTGTGGATAGTTGTTCAACCAGCGCATTTAATTGGCTAACAGGGCCAGAAGAAGGAGCTGTTTCGGCATTTGTTTCTACAGGGTCTGTCGGTTGGGTATTGGCCGAATCTTCCGATGCTTCTGTGGTTTGTTCCGGTACGTCTGTCACAGTTGATTCGACGGTGTTTTCTTCTTGAGCAGAAGCCTGATCTGTGCGCAATGTTTCCAGTTGATCAACCAGAGTTTTGAGGCGATCGGGTATTGCATTTTCGGCAGCTTCCTGATTTGAACGCGCCTGTTCTGTCTGAACGGTTTCTGAAAGATCAGGTGACAGCTGTATTTGGGTGGGGGATTCAGATGGGATGATGCGTAGGGATTCGCGCAAGGCCCCTATGTCTATCCGAAATGCGGTTTGTGTCGAAACGGTTTCGGAACGACTTTTTATGGCCTGGGTTGTTGCACGCGCTTGTGCAACGGCAACGGTTGTTTGTTGATTACCCGTCAATTCCAGGCGATCCTGGGATTGTTGTGCGTTTTGGGTGGACGCGCTGTTGGTGTTGCGATTCTCTGTTCGGGATTCGGCATCGTCTGTCTTCCGCGACTGTGTTAACAGAAATGTCCCGATCAGCGACTTCTCTTGAGAGAACCGTGATGTAAAGATCGGCATGGCACTATCCTAAGACCAAACGTGAACAAGCTATCGACAGGGGAAACAAAAGGGTCGAAATATCCTACCAGGTTTTGCTTCTTCCGCGTGAAGAACAACCCGGATCCGCGAAGGACGATTCGAGTGGTGCGTTTATACCGTGATATCGACGTTGCCGCCCAGACCTTGATCTACCTGTGCCTGAAGGCGATTTTCAGCTGGGGTTTGCACACCCCCCGGTGCATTTTGCTCGTTGGTCTGACTGGCAGCAGTTTGATTATCCACACCTTGCGCACCGGCACGTGCTTCGGGGGCACGGACAATATTGTTGGTTTCCGTGGCCAAAACGGCCTGGGCGCTTTGTGCACCAGAAGGGGCTGATGGTTCTTGTTCGCGCGGCGGTGAAGCCGGTCGCTGAACCAGTGCCGCAGGATTGACGGCTGATGGACTGATTCCTGAAGGCATTTGTGTATCCTTTGCCGTTTAGGTGGTTTTTTTAGATGCGTGGCGCATCTTGTGGTTTTGGTGTTGAATGACAGAGGTCATAAACAAGGCCTCGTCTTTTGTTAAAATAAATTTTTCTTCCAGCAAATGCCCGAGCTGACTTGAAAGCTCCGTTTGAAGCCACACCATTTTTTTGTGGTCCATCGGAACGACCCATATATGTGAGGAAAACGACTTATCGGCATCTATCGCGTGGTTGTTGCAATGGGATTGCAATAATCAGCGTGTTAGTCTATTATAAAATTCTGCTTTTAAAACTTGATTTCGGCATCGTCAGAGGTTTGAGGACTGCCCCTGTATCCTTATGTATCGGCAGATGAATGAGAAGACTTTAGCGTTTTTGTGAAAATTTTTTTAAATTTTCTTGTTTATTTTTTAATTAATTGTTTATAAATAATTTACAATTATTAAATTTTGCTTGATGAGGTGTTTTTAAAACACAAAAGGCCATTCCATGCGGTGGAATGGCCTTTTGTGGAAGGAATAAAGGAATATTTGTTAAGGAATCAGGAGTACTTTACCCGTCGTTTTTCGGCTTTCCAGTCGGCGGTGGGCTTCGGCTGCATTAGCAAGGGGGTGGGTTTCCCCAATGCAAACGTTGAGTTTGCCACTTTTAATCCAATTCATGACATCGTTGGTGCGCTGAAGGTATTCGTCGCGTGTGGCAGAATAGCTGTTAAGTGTTGGCCGGGTCAGAAATATCGAGCCTTTTTGTGATAACAGCAGAGGATCAATGGGTGGCACCGGGCCGCTGGCATTGCCAAAAAAGACCATATATCCGCGTGGGCGAAGCGAATTGATGCTTTTTTCCCAGGTGGTTTTGGCAACGGAGTCATAGACCACGTCCACACCGCGCCCTTGTGTGAGGCGTTTAACTTCAGCTTCAAAATCCTTCTGGGTATAAAGAATGACCTCGTCGGCACCGGCTTTGCGCGCCAGTTCGGCTTTTTCTTCGGTGGAGGTGGTGCCAAACACGCGGGCACCGCGCATTTTGGCCATTTGCACCAGCAATAAGCCCACGCCGCCTGCGGCGGCATGAATGAGGCAGGTATCGCCTTTTTGCAAGGGGTAGGTGCTGTTTGACAGATAGTGTGCGGTGAGGCCCTGAAGCATGGCGGCGGCGGCCGTTTGGGTGTTCACCCCATCGGGAATTTTGACAATGGCCGCCTGTTCGGCCACAACATGTTCGGCATAAGATCCCGA
>CAXNEV010000347.1:0-4518 GCA_964200925.1 Candidatus Latescibacterota bacterium
ACCGATCATCACCTGTTGTGCGATATGCCGCTAATGCAATATGGACAAACCGAAAATGTTCGCCCAACTCAACATCATAAGCCGCATCACCACCCACCTTTTTTGTGCCGATATAATACCCGTAAAACCGGTCGCGATCCCAGTCGTACCATGCGGGAATATCGGACACCCAGTTGCCAATGTGTTCGGCAGCATCATCAAGCAACCGGGCGGCCATCTCGTCGTTTGGAAACAGCCCCAGATAACGCGGCAAAAACAACAAAAATGGCTCAGTGCCGTGATGCGCTTCGGCTTCGGGTTCATAGCCATGCACACAATCGCGGGCAACCCAACCGGCCAGTTGATCGCGCAAATAGTCAAAATGGTCTTGCACCTTCACACTGCCTGTCACCAGATAATGCGGAAACCACGCCAGTGCATAATTGGCCTCGTCTTCTCCGCCGCCATGTTTGCCCGGAGGATCCATCTGTCGGCTTTGGTTTAACCAGGCTTCCATCTCTTTGCGCAATGAGAGATAATGTGAAAAACAACGCTCCATAAAACCCTCGCTTAATTTCCTTGACGCCCCCAGTGGACTGGGCTACTTTGTAGCACTTATTCAGCACACATCATAGCGCATGATTTTTTCAAAGTCAAGCGCTCCCGCCAACCGACAGAAAGGGCAAACACATGGCAGACCTTCGCCTTCACGCCAAACACCTTCAGCCATTTATTCAGGCCGTCTTTGAAAAGGCGGGCATGTCTGCTGCTGATGCCTCCATTGAAGCCGAAGTGCTGATCTGGGCCAATTTGCGCGGCGTTGATTCACACGGCGTTTTGCGTGTCATCGCGTATCTCGACAACATTCAATCCGGGCACATGAACCCGCGCCCCGCTGTTAAAATACTCAAAGAATCACCTGCGCTCACCTATATGGATGCCGACCGTTCCCTCGGCCCTCCGGTAACGGTGATGGCCATGAACAAAGCCATTGAAAAAGCCAAAAATGTTGGCATTGGATGGACGCTCATTCGCAATGTGACCCACCAAGGAGCCATGGGATATTATTCGCTCATGGCCGCGCACAAAGGCATGGCCGGCATCGCCATTGTGTGCAGCCCGCCCAACATGGCGCCTTTTGGCGCAAAAGCAGCCGGACTGCACAACAGCCCTATCGCCATTGCCGTGCCCGCAAAAAAACACGACCCCATCAGCCTCGACATGGCCACCAGCGTGGCCGCTGGTGGCAAACTCATGCTGGCACAAGACAAAGGCGTGCCGCTGGGTGATGGCTGGGCTCTGGATGCGGCGGGCAACCCCACCACCGATGCTCATGCCGCCAAAATCCTTTGCCCGGCGGGTGGTCCCAAAGGCTCTGGCCTGTCCTTCATCTTCCAGTGTCTCACCAGCCTCATGGCCAACAACCCATTGATCACTCCCGTGTTAAAACACGGCGAAAAACGCCACATTCAAAACAGCGTGGTTGCCGCCATCGACATTTCTTTTTTCACCGATGTCGAAACCTATGCCACCCAGGTCGATGAACAAATCGATGCCATCAAAGCCCTGCCCAAAGCTGATGGCTTTACCGAAATTCTCATGCCCGGTGAACCGGAAAACCGCACCCTATCGGAACGGTCTCAAAACGGCATTCCCATTCCTCCGGGAACAGCAGACAAACTGCGTGAAGCCGCCAAACGATTCTCCCTCAACCTGCCAGAAGGTTTGTAAACCGTGCCAGTTGAACATCGCACCGTGATCATTGTGGGCGGCGGCCCTGCCGGACTTGCATTCACCGCAGTCTTTGGCGGCTGGTGGCCTTATTATCGCAGGGGTGACCTGTTCTGTTCGCGATATGCACAACTCGACGATTATTTGCGCAACATCCCCGGTTCCCTTCTGGGAATGGATTTACAACAAACCGCCAAAATGGGCATTCAACCGGCCGATTTGTTTCGATTGCTGCATCATCCGGGCAAAAATTTTCACAGCATCGATCAGATTGCCCTGGAATTCCGAAAAGAAAAAGCCATCGACTACCTGCTGATCACGCAGGAAAACGTGGGGGGCCTCTGGAACAATGTGCCGCGCAATTTGCTCACACTCTCCCCTGGGCAGTGGATGGAATTTGCCTATTACCCACTTGCCCAGCATGCCCAAGATTACGGCATGAACCTCGATGTCAACGACCTCATCATCAAACAAAACCTCATCCATTATTATCACACCATTCCCAAACGGTTTGAACAAACCAACCACATCCACACCGGGGAAAGCGTAACCAAGATTGAACCGCATGAAAAAGGGTTTCTGATCACCTCTCATGATGTGGGCACCGAAACCACACACCATTACACATGCAAATATCTCATTTATGCCACCGGCCAACGTTGCCAGTTGCGCCGCCTCAATGTGCCCGGTGAAGACTTGCCATTTGTATCCAACCACTACGACCACTTCACCGATTATCCCGGACAAACTGTCATGGTGGTGGGCGGTGGTCGCTCTGCCGACTGGGCCGCAACCGAACTGCACGATGCAGGCCGCCATGTGCATTATGTCATGCGCCAGCCTTTTGAAAAACACTGGCGGCTCATCTCAGACAGCCGGTATGGGTTGCCCTATTATGCCCGCATTGCCGAACTCATCGAAACAAAATCGCTGCGCTTCAACACGCATTACAACACACACATTCAAAAAATTGAAAACAATGGTCGCGTCACATTGCGCATCCATGAACGGGAACATGCACTCACGGTTGACCACGTCATATTGGAAATCGGCGCGTGGGCCGACTACTCCCTGCTCCACCATTTCCCCAAACCGCTCACCCTTGTCGAAAAATACGACGACTACCGATTTCAGGTACACCAGGTTGCCACCCAGTCACACAACGGTGAATCCATCGACATTCCCAACTTTTATCCCGGCGGTTATCTGGCCCAGGGCATTGGCCTGGTCGTTTTTGCCATGCACGGCACCACATACACCATTGCCGGGGATATTTTGCAAAAAGAAGGCGTTTTGTGATGCCTACCTGCGCGGTATGGAATTGGGCTGGGGATTATGAAACCACGGACACCGAAACAGGCGTGTGTAGCCCACCTGTTCAAGGAGACATTTATCACCTCACACCAGGCGGAGCCAAACCCATCGTATTCTCTTTGCATCGGCCTCATTTGCCCACGTACAGCACTGACAACCAGTGGCTGTATTATCAGGCGGGCTTGGTGGGACAAACGCGCATCTATCGCTGTTGTCCAGACGGATCAAAACAACAACTTGTCGCACCCGATAAAAACCTTGGGAACCAATGGAAAGAGGCCTTTGGATTTTCTCTGTCGGCCAATGGGCAACGCCTGATTTATACGGTATCGGACGGCAAAACTGGACGCATTGTTGTTGCACAACCCGATGGCTCTGATGCCCAATGGGTTGCACCCGATCTGGGATACATCTACATGCCAGCCTTATATCCCGATGGCACCTCGGTTGTTTTTTCTGGCCCGGCAACGGGCTACCGGCTTGGATGGATCGATTTAAAAACGGGGCGCATGCGC
Organism: Candidatus Latescibacterota bacterium; assembly: GCA_964200925.1. GTDB lineage: Bacteria > Latescibacterota > UBA2968 > UBA2968 > UBA2968 > CAXNEV01. The sequence goes on from CAXNEV010000347.1 coordinate 3,540, forward strand.
CTGCTGACGCCGCACCACCCCCAGGCCTATGCCCCGCGTTTTACACCCGATGGCCACCATATTATTTTTGTGCGTCGTGATGGCGATATTTACCGCGTAACAGTTGAAAATGAACTTGTGCAACGCTTAACCCAGGGCCATAATTATTGCGAATTCCGATTGTCCGCCAAAGATCGGCATGGCTCAACCGACGGCCCCGATATTTCGCCCGATGGAAAACACATTGCATGCATTGCTGTGAAAAATGACATTCCCAATGTTTGGGTCATAGATATACATGGCAAAAACCCTCGCCAGCTCACCTTTCACAACACCCCGTGTGGCAAGGTGCGGTGGCAATCCAATGGAACACACCTTCAATTTGTTTCATTTGTTGGCCATCGTCCACAACTGTTCTCGATCTGTGCACAGGGTGGCCAACCCGAACAACTCACCGCATTTCCAGGCGGTGTTATTGCACACACCTGACCTTAGCGAACAGACGACTCGCTGATCCGCTGATTTGTTACAACCGCAATGTTGTTTTTAAAAGAACCCTTATCACTGAGAAACCCAATGAATCCACATATCAACAATTCACCCGACTTTGAAAAACGCCGCCAGGAAATCATCCAGCGCACCATTGATCAGGGGCAACCCAACGACATTCGCAGCACCGTTCATTATCTCACCGCGCTCATCCAATCGGGCCAGCACCCCGAAGAAGTGGATCGCGTGATGAACATCGTGCTCGATGCACAGGGCACCCATGCCGACCCGCACATGCGCGCGCATGGCAATTTTAAATGGGACCTCGACGATACCTTTTTAAAAGACTACAATGCCGGGCCATTTATTGCGATGGAACTGGCCTTCATTGCCCATCATGATCAAGACCGCCTTGCGCCGCAAACCCGCCAGCGTTTCCAAAATGCCCTGCCCTTGATTTTAAAGGGCATGCAAAACCGGCAGGCCGATGTGGCCTACACCAACATCACCA
>CAXNEV010000348.1:0-4512 GCA_964200925.1 Candidatus Latescibacterota bacterium
GTTCCAGCATTTCGTCAATATTACCGCCATCCCCGCCAATCGCTGCGGCTATTTCCCCACTGTCGGCATTGTCACCGGTTTCCCCTCCGCCGATTTCCTCCTGCATCATGCGCAACATTTCGGCTTCAACATCCTTTTCTTCCGGGGTATTTTCCTCGGCCATGGCCGCTCCTCCTGTAGATACTTTAATAAGGGTTTGAAAAACTTAAGATAAATTGCGGCCAAAATCAAGGCGATTTCCAGATGAATGACCCCAGAGAAAATGACAAAAAAGCTAAAGGGGTTTCAAAAGGTGACGATAATATCGACGCAAGTAATTGAATTACAAGAATTAAAATTAAACTAAGTGATACTAAGTTGTATACCAGTGTTAGGTAGGAGTTTTTCGTTACAGGTGTCAAATTGGCAAGGAAGCCAAAGCGTATGCGATAAAAGCATACCGAAGTTGAAACAGGAGGTTACAATATGCCACTCAGAGTCAATCACAATATCCCGAGCATCAATACCCAGCGCATCGGGCATATCAACACCCGCAATCTGGCCGTGCGCATTGAGCGATTATCAAGCGGAATGCGAATCAATCGGGCCGCTGATGATGCATCGGGTTTAAGCGTTTCGGAAGGGATGCGCGCAGAGATCAGTGGATTGCGCCAGGGGGCCAGAAATACCGAACAGGCGATCAATTTGGTTCAAACAGCCGAAGGTGCATTAAATGAAGTCAATGCGATGTTAATTCGCATGCGCGAATTGGCTGTACAATCGGCAAGTTCAACGGTGAATGACAACAATCGCGAGGCCATTCATGCCGAATTTGTGCAGTTGACGAACGAAATTGATCGCATTGCCCAAGTCACGTCTTATAACAACACCTCTCTGCTTTCAGGTTATGGCAACACGGCAGATCTCAATGCAGGAACATCAACCGCGCTGGCCTCGACCACCACCGGGGTTGTCAATGTGCAGCTTTCTGGAGCCAGGTCTGGAACCTATGTTTTTGCCGATTCCACCAGTGACAATCAAATTACCCTGGGCAACGGGGTGATTACACAAACCATTGATATCGGATCTGCCCTTGATGTGGATGCTTCATCTGGTGTTGTGGTCACAGGCAGTGCGATTGTGGCCAATTTTGACCGGTTGGGGGTGGCTTTAACATTGGGGGGGCAAAAAACTGCCCAGGGCATTCATCCGGCTACCGATGGGTATCGCGATGGCGATCTGGATGTAACACAAATTGTCATAAATCAGGGCAACGGAGGTGTTTTTCAAGTAGGGGCAAATGATACTGCGGCTGATCGGCTGGAAATCAATATTCAAGATATGCAGGCATCGGGGGCTTTATTAAATTTGGGCGGTCTTTCCGTATCGTCTTTGGCCAGTGCACGGGCGTCTATATCGGCAATTGATTTGGCCATTGGCAATGTATCACAAACACGTGGGGATCTGGGTTCATATCAGAATCGGTTGTCTTTTAGTTTGAAAAATGTTGAAAACGCGATGGAAAATAGCCAGGCATCGGAATCTTCCATTCGAGATGCCGATATTGCAGCCGAGGTGTCGGAGTTTACACTGGCTCAGATTTTGACACAATCGACTACTTCGGTGCTGGCTCAGGCGAACTTGATTCCACAAAATGCTTTAAGTCTGCTTCAGTAGGTAATCTGATTTATTGATGGAAAGCGGTGTGGGGTGTCCCCACGCCGCTTTTTTTTTGCTTTAGCAAATCGGATGTATTGTGTTTTGACTTTCCTTTTTAGAATTGGTATGTTGCCTGAAAATTCAAAAGGAGGTGAAAATGGAACCAAACGAGATTCGCATTCATTATGTCACGCATTTTCTCAAACTGAGCTTGTGGTATGTGCATCGGTTGTTACAAATCGAAGGGGGTTTGTTTGCCGATGTGGTGAATGCTCGGGTGAATATATATCGCAACACAAATTTTTATGAAGGGGGCAATAAAGTGCCCTCCCGCGGGCATGTCGATTTGGCCTGGAATGAGTATCTGGAAGGGCTAAAGGCCATTTTTGATCGGCATATAACCGATACGGGAAAGTTAGAAGAGGAAGGACTGGCGTATTTGTGGCCGCGAGTGATTAAAACGGGTGGTCGTGCTTCGGCCAATAGACGGCCTTATGAGTGCTGGACATTTGATGATGGCGAAGATTATATCGCCATTCACATTGCCAATGTGTATCAACCCAAATCGCCATTGAGTGACATGCGAATACCCTTTGCGGCATCGCTATTGCGGTTGTTAGGAGACACCCAACAGCGTCGGCCAGAGGTGAAAATGGTTCGGTGTGGCAGTTGGATGAATTCGGTGCCGCCTTTTCAGGCCATGTTTCCCGAAAGCTGGCACAAAAGCGCGGTGCTCAGCCCGCGTTCCGGGTTTGGCATGGGGCATTGGGGGCAATTTGCCGATCGGGTTGGGCGTTTTCACGAGCGCAACGGGGCAAAATTGCGCGAAACAGGCGATTTTCCGAATCCTTCGTTAAGTTGTCGGGCACCGATAGATGAAATCGTTTTTCATTTGCGACAACATTTTCCCGAAGCAGTGGTTTACAACGAACAAAAAAATGGGAACAGCGGGGTGTAGGCAGATGGACATTTACTGTTTGTGGGCTGATTTATGGAGGGTTTCGGGCACAAAAAATGCAAAAATGCTGGCGGAAAGCAGGCCAATGCCCCCAATGACATAAGCGGCAGGGGAAAGGCCAAAGATATCGGCCACATATCCAACGGCCAAAGGGCCGCTTAAAAAACCTCCATCGCCAATGAGACGCCACAGGCCCAAAAATTCTCCCACGGCATTTTTAGGGGCCAAATCGGCACCGAGGGTCATCATGTTGCCCGAGCCAATGCCATTGCCAAAACCAATCAGGCAGGCGGCCAGCAGCAAGCCGGTAAATCCATCGGCAAATGGAATCAGTGCCATGCCAATGCCCTGAATTGAAAAACAGGGAATAATTGCATATTTGCGCCCAAAATGATCCATGATATATCCGGCCGGATAAAACAGGGCCATATCGACAAACCCGGAAATGCTGACAATGAGCCCAACATCCTCGTAACCCAATCCAAGCATATCCGCGCCAAATAACGGGATAATGACCTGGCGACCACTGCGAATGGTTTGGGCAAAAAGTTGACCTGAACCGGCGGTAAGTAGGATTTGGGCATGGGCTTTGAAGATATCACCAATGTGTCGCAGGTGGCCTTTGGTAGGCGTTGGAATGAGGGTGTTGCTGCGTTCTACTACGATGGCGGCGATGAGAGCCACCAAAATGGCAATGACACCAAAAATGAGAAAAGGGCTGCGAAGGGTATAAAGGGCTGCAATGAATCCGCCAACCGCAGGGCCGGCAAAAGAACCGATGCGGTTTATCCCTCCAAAAACAGATAAAGCTCTTCCTCTTTGGTTGGGGCTGGTGACATCGGCCAAATAGGCATGGCGCGAAATATTCCAGATGGATTCTCCCATACCCGTGATGAGACGAAAAATCATGGCAATCCAGACTGTGGGCGCAAAAAACAACGCCGCGCTGCTCAGTGCTACGGCAATGACCCCCAAAACCATTGCATTTTTGCGTCCGAGTTTGTTGAGCATAATGGCCGCGGGCAAGTCGCCCACAATTCTGCCAATGCCTTCGGTTGCCAACAACAGCCCAATCATACTGTATGAAATACCAAAGGATTTGGCGTAAAGGGGCAAACTGGGAATGAGCAAACCACTGGCAAACGACATCAGGAAGGTGGGTACATAAACTGGCAAGACCAACGGGTTGCGAAGCATGTGAGGCATGAAAAACTCTTTTGAAAAATCTCAGAATTAAAAAGAATCGCTCAAATTACACGTCGGCAGGTTTGTTGTCAAGTTATCAACGTTGAGTTTTCATGTTTGCGTTGTAATTAATTCATGTAAATATCTGTCTCTGAAATTGTTAAATAGATAAATTAAATTTTTGGAGGAGAGTTTCATTGGCCTTAAAACAAACTGTTTTGTGGACAAGCGGTCAGGATGGATACCACACCTATCGCATTCCCGCTCTGGTTTGTACATTAAATGGCACATTGCTGGCTTTTTGTGAAGGCCGAAAATTTGACCGAGGAGATGCTGGAACCATTGATTTGTTGCTTAAAAAAAGCGATGATCATGGTTTTACATGGTCTGATATACAGGTGGTGGTAACTCAGGCCGATATGACCTGCGGCAATCCCTGCCCTGTTGTGGATCGCGATACGGGCATGATCTGGTTGCCGTTTTGCAAAAACATGGCAGATGGCCCAGAGTCGATGATTTGCGCAGGCAAAGCATCCCGAACGGTGTGGTTGACACACAGCGCTGATGATGGACAAACCTGGGCAGAGCCGGTTGAGATCACGCAGAATGTCAAAGATTTGTCGTGGACGTGGTATGCCACAGGGCCGGGGCATGGGATCCAGTTGAAAACCGGGCGTTTGCTGGTGCCCTGTGACCATATGATCGGGGTGTATTTTGATCGAAAGCGCGAT
>CAXNEV010000349.1:0-4500 GCA_964200925.1 Candidatus Latescibacterota bacterium
ACCCGGAGGGAGCATGGGCAAACCAGCGTCCAGCGTGCTCGAATTGACGATAGCCAGTTCATATGAAAATATGGATGCCTTTGCTGCGCTTGTTGAGCAGGCAGCCCGGCAAATGGGTGTGCCTGAAGATGATGAAGTTGATTTGATGATTGCTGTGATGGAGGCTGTTAATAATGCCATTTTGCATGGCAATGCCGAAAATGCCGATAAAAAAGTTCACATGAAAATTGAAACCAATGCATCAGAAATTACCATTTGGGTTCAAGACGAAGGTGCGGGATTTGAACCCGACCGGGTTCCTAGTCCGTTGACGCCTCAAAATGTGTTGAATACCTCTGGCCGCGGGTTGTTGATGATGCGCGCATTTATGGATGATGTGAAAGTTTTTCCATCTAAACAGGGCACACTGATTAAAATGACCAAGCGATTTGGCAGATCGTAAAAAAGGAGGTTTGGAATGAACCTTTCCGTTTCTGGGCACCATTATCATATTACCGACAACACAAAAGAACACATCACTTTGGGGGTTGAAAGGCTGGAGCGCTTTTTTTCTCCCATCATCAATGTTCTGGTTACAGTCACACAAGATGGCGATGAGTATCGAACAGATGTGGTGGTGAATGTCAAAGACCATACCCTGAAATCTTCAGATCAAGGCGACAAGGTTTTTCCTGTGATTGATCTGGCATTGGAAAAAATGGAGCGCCAACTCAAAAAATTGCACGACAAAATTCATCGCTTTTAAACGGGCATGGGGCATTAACTCACACCGGGAGAATCTCCATGCCGCAAATTTCCATCGGGGATGTCGTTCAACAATACGCCGAAAATCTGCAACTTGAATTGATGGCTGGCCATGAGGGGCTTGGAAACACGCTGACCACCAGCGATGTGCATCGGCCAGGGCTGGCATTGGCCGGGTTTGTTGGGTTGTTTACTTATGACCGCGTTCAGGTGATGGGCAACACGGAAATGTTGTATTTGGCCAGTCAGGAGGCCCATCTTCAACAGGCCATATTACAAACCATTTTTCAATTTGATATCCCCTGCCTGGTTGTAACAGATGACAATGAAGTGCTGCCGATGATGGTTGACCTGTCCAATCAATGCCACATTCCCCTTTTGAAAACCCCGTTTTCCACCACAAAATTTTCCCACTTGTTTTCCTATCATCTCGACGATGTGTTTGCCCCGCGAACGGCCATTCATGGGTCATTGGTCGATGTGTATGGGATCGGGCTTTTGTTTATTGGCCCCAGCGGCATTGGCAAAAGTGAAATTGCGATTGACCTGGTTGAACGCGGGCATCGTTTGGTGGCAGACGATGTGGTTCTGGTTTCGCGCAAATTGCAAGGCATTATTGTGGGCAGCAGCGGTGAAACCCTTCGGGATCACATGGAAATACGCGGTTTGGGCATTTTGAATGTCCGCAATATGTTTGGGGTTCGGGCTGTGCGTTTGCAAAAGCGCATTGAAGTGGTGGTGAAACTGGTCGAGTGGGACAAATCGGCCGTTTATGATCGCATCGGTCTGGATGAAGACTGGGTTTCGATTTTGGATGTCGAATTGCCTCAGGTTACAGTTCCAATATATCCGGGCAAAAACATCACGGTAATTGCTGAAACCATTGCCTTAAACTACCAGTTAAAAATTCAAGGTTATCACACGGCTCAAGAATTTAACCGACGGTTGGTGGAACGCATGAAAACAAAACGCAAAGACGATATGTCCATTCGACCTGACGTGGAATAATGGGAAGGAGTCAAGTTATGCAAAAACGATATATGCTCATGGTTGTGCTCATGTTGGGAATTGGGGTAGGATGTTCTGGTAAAGCGGATCAGGAGCAAGAAGCCCAGCGGCAGGTTTTGGCCGTTCGGGATTTGGAAGAAGAATTAAAAACCCTGCCGCAGGCCATTTCCCAATATGCGGATATTGCCCAAAAATATTCTGGCACCCCTTCAGCAGAAAAAGCAAAACAGCGCAAAGACAAGCTCGAACAAGTTCAGGAACTGCTTTCCAAAAATCAGCATCTTCCATCCGATCAGCTACAAGAAGTGTATGAATCGGCCCTAATTATGGCACCCGATTATTTGGCTGTGTTAAAAAAATTGGGAACCATCTATTTCAATCAAACCCACCTGGCCGCCCTGGGGGCTGTTAACACGGGGATTATTGAAATGCAAGAAGGGGTTGTCGCCACATGGAATAAACAATCTAAAATCTGGTCTGCTTATGAATTTCGGGCAATTCCCGACGATCGTTTATGGCAAGACCGTTTGTGCAGACAGGCCATTGACGTGACCAAAATGTTGATCGATCAGCGATACAGAGAATACGAAAAAGGCCTTCGTGTGATTCAGGAAGGCCTTGCTTTTGCCGCAGGTGAGGATGTCAAAGCTCAGGCCAAAGTTTATGAGGCCTATTGCACCTTCTGGAAGGGCAAAAAAGAAGATTTTGAAAAGGGCATTGCAATTGCCCAGGAAGCCCTTGCCTACGACTTCTTGCCAGATGAAGACAAAGCACGGGCCTATCATGTCACGGGTCTTTGTTATACCTATCTGTATCAGGACACAAAAAAAATGGCTGATCTGGACGCCGCCATTAAAGCCCTTAACGAATGTGTGAACATCGACAAAGATATGGCTGAAGCCAAAGATTTGTTAAAGGGATTGCGCCAGCAACGGGATCGCATAAGTAATGCCAGTTGATGGGGCTTTGCATTGGCAGGAATTTTTTTAATGTCCGAACATGTTCCATTCAAGTTGCTGGTGATTGATGATGATCAACTGTTTCTTGAAATTGCCCATCATCATCTGGAAAAGGCAGGGTATGAAGTCGATGTGGCTTCAGATCCACACCAGGGCGTAAACCGGGCTATTGAGACACATTTTGATCTCATCCTGCTGGATTTGATGATGCCGGGTTTACATGGGGAAGAAGTTTTGCGTTTGTTAAAACCACTGGGTGGGCGTCAGCGCATTCTGGTGGTCAGTGGCAATACCGGGCAATCTTATCGCAGCCGGGCCAGAGATCTTGGTGCTGTTGGGTATTTGGAAAAACCTGTATCTGCAGACAATTTGTGTCAGACTGTAAAAGATATATTAGAATCAGTGCGTCGCAGCGATGATGGGCATAGTGAAAATTTGAAGCCCGCAAAGTTTGTCGATTATGTAACAGTGTGGGTTTTTGGCGCAGGTCTGGTTACACCAATCAAGCGCCTGGTCGCTTTTGGCGTTGTTTTGAGTTTGATTGCCATCTTGATATGGCTTATCACGGGGTGATGCCCCATGTTTTTTGATCCAAACAACAGTTTGTTGGCCGGATGGATGCCCATCCGGCTTTCCTTTGGTTAAGAGGATGTCTAAAACCCATCCTGGAATAATACGTGTGCTGTGTTGGGTTTAACCTGAGCGGTATTTTAAGACAGTTTCTAAATGGGTATAACGAGGTTTTTATGGGCTGTATTGCATGCAAATTTGGCGGTTCTTCACTGGCCGATTCCAACCAAATGAAAAAAGTGGCACACATCATTCAAAGCGACAAAAGGCGGCGTTTTATCGTGCCTTCTGCACCTGGAAAACGAACCAACGAAGATTCTAAAATTACAGATCTGTTGTATTTGTGCCATGACCTGGCCCAGAGAAAATCGGATTTTGGAGAGCCTTTTGGCAAGATTCATCAGCGCTATGCACAACTGGTGGCCGATCTTCAACTCGATCTGGATATCGACTTGTTGCTATTGGATCTAAAAAAGGATATTGTTCAGGGGGCACACCGCGATTTTGTGGCTTCGCGCGGTGAATTTTTATGTGGCAAAATTATGGCTTCTCTTTTGGGTGCCACGTTTGTTGATGCTTCAGAGACCATTCGCTTTCGCCCAGATGGTCAGTTGGATACGATCTCATATTCTTTGCTCAAAGATCGGTTATCTGGCGACGGGTTGTTTGTTGTGCCTGGATTTTACGGTTCGGATGCACAGGGAAAGGTTAAAACGTTTTCTCGGGGTGGATCCGATATTACAGGATCCATTGTTGCGCGTGCCGTTATGGCCGAGGTATATGAAAATTGGACAGACGTTTCGGGTTTGCTCATGGCCGATCCCCGAATTGTTTCAAACCCATTGCCCGTTGAAGAAATTACATATCGCGAAATTCGCGAGTTGTCTTATATGGGCGCTTCGGTTTTTCACGATGAAGCCATGTTTCCGGTAAGAGAAGCCGCCATTCCGATCCACATTCGAAACACAAACAGACCCGAAGACAAGGGTACGCGCATTTTGGCCAAACGGGAGTTGACCGAACAATTGATTGCGGGTGTGGCTGGAAAACCCCATTTTTCCATGTTGTACATTGAAAAGGCGATGATGAATCAGACGCGGGGTTTTGGACGCCAGGTGTTGGAAGTGGTGGCTTCTTATGGCATTAGCTATGACAACACCCCATCGGGCATTGATTCGATGTCGGTCATTATGCAAAATGAAGAACTCAATGGCAAAGG
>CAXNEV010000350.1:0-4499 GCA_964200925.1 Candidatus Latescibacterota bacterium
CCCGACATGCGGAAGCAGTCGGGTTTTTTCATGGCCTGTTTGAAAGCAAATTCACCTATGCGGGGACCAACTCTTCTGAAACAAAATCTTCATCCAGTTCAACGATGGGTTCGGGTATCGTGCGCCTTGCCGCGCGGCGGGCCCGTCCGGCTTCTCTGGAAACCCAGGCTTTAACACGGCCTTCTGTCAGCGATTCTATTTCCCCAAGCAACACATCAGAAGGGGCCACCTCAACCCGCCGCGACACAATAATGGTGCGTTTGCCCTCACCCAAATCCAGATGCAAACGCAACTGACAATCCCCTGGATGCCGCTGGCAAAGCATGCGCAGAGCCTCTAATCGCTCCAAACCAATCACATTGCCGGGCAAAAGCACATTCACCGTATCGGCCAGGGTTTCACGCGCCTGCTCAATGGGCATAATCTGTTCCACCTGCACCGATGTGCGGCCATTGCGCCCCGAAAACCGCCCATGCAACACCACCATTGCATCAATCAAAAACCGATCGCGCACCTTTTCAAAAACATCTGGAAAAACCACCAGATCTACGGTGCCATTCATATCTTCAAGCGATCCAAAAGCCATGGGCCGGCCCGTGCGATCCATATGGGGTTTCACCTCCAAAATGATCCCTCCCAGTTGCACTTCGGCCCCATCGGGCAACGCTTCTAACTCAGAAACCGAACGAATGCCCATTTCAGACAGATCGGTCTTATAGCGATCCATAGGATGGCCAGACAGATAAAAACCCAGCATATCCTTTTCATGCGCAAGCCGTTCGCGTTCGGCCCATTCGGCTATATCGGGCAGCGTGTGATCATTCACCATCGCCGCTTGGGTTTGCATATTGACAGCATCAAACAGCGAAATTTGCCCGCGCTCCCGATCCGCCTGCGCGCTTTGTGCCATGTCAAGCGCTTTGTCCACAGCCGTAAACAACTGCGCCCGATGCCCGCCCACCTCATCAAAAGCACCAGCCTTAATGAGACTTTCAACGGCCCGCCGATTCACCGCATGCAAATCCACACGCTCGCAAAAATCAAACAACGACACAAACGGACCACCCGCTTCCCGTGCCGATACAATGGCTTCAACAGCGCTGCGGCCCACGTTGCGAATGGCCGCCATGCCCATGCGAATTTGCCCCTTTTGGGCCACAAAATCCACCTGACTTTCATTGACAGCGGGCGGCAACACAGACAAACCCATGCGACGGCACTCTTCAATTAAAATCACCAGCCGGTCAATATCTCCAATTTCGCTGTTGAGGTTGGCCGCCATAAACTCGGCCGGGTAATGCGCTTTTAAATAGGCACACTGATAGGCAACAAGAGAATAACCAGAACTGTGGGCTTTGTTAAACCCATACCCCGAAAAAGCCTCAATGTCAGCCCAAATCTTTTTGGAAATCTCGGGATCGACCTGATGGTGTTCTCTGGCGCCGTCGATAAATTGATCCTTGTACTTTGCCATCACATCGAACAGCTTTTTACCCATCGCTTTGCGAATGCCATCTGCATGCCCCAGCGTGAAACCCGACAGGTTGCGGCAAATCTCCATCACCTGTTCTTGATAGGTGATGACACCATACGTTTCTTTTAGCGTCGATTCCAAAATGGGATGGTGATACGTCACGGGTTCCCGTCCATTTTTTCGAGCAACATAGTTGGGAATGTACTGCATGGGCCCAGGGCGATACAGGGCATTCATCGCAATAATATCCCCAATGCGGTCGGGTTGCAGCTTAATCAAATAATCGCGCATGCCACTGCTTTCAAACTGGAACACCCCGGTGGTTTCTCCTCGGCCGAACAATTCGTAGGTGGCCCGATCATCTATCGGTAAATTGTCGATATCGATCTTCTCGCCATAGTTTTGTTCAATCATCTTCACCGTATCGTCTAAAACTGTGAGATTGCGCAATCCCAAAAAGTCCATCTTCAAAAAGCCCAGATCTTCCACGTGATGCCAGTTGTACTGCGTCATCACTTCGCCACCTTTGGGCGCTTTATAAAGTGGCATATACTCTGTCACAGGTTCGGGCGTAATCACCACTGCCGCTGCATGAATGGACGCATGGCGGGCCAAACCTTCAAGCTGTTTGGCAATACCAAGCAGTTTTTCACCCATTCCCCCATCCTGGGCCATCTGTTTCAGTTCGGGCGAAACCTCCAGCGCTTTGTTTAGCGTCATTTTTAGCTCGGCAGGCACCAACTTCGAAATTTTGTCAACTTCTGCAAAGGGCAAATCGAGCACCCGGCCCACATCGCGAATCACACCCTTGGCACCCATGGTTCCAAATGTGATGATCTGGCACACGTTGTCGCGGCCATATTTTTCGACCACATACCCAATGAGTTTTTCGCGGTCACGGTCTGCAATGTCCAGATCGATATCGGGCGGCGAAATGCGTTCGGGATTCAAAAAACGTTCAAAATAAAGCCCGTAATCAATGGGGTCAATCGTCGTAATATCCAGCGCATAACCCACCAGACTGCTCACTGCCGACCCACGCGCCCCTGCCCGAATGCCCGTCTCTTTGGCAAAGCGCACCAGATCGTTCAAAATGAGAAAATAGCCCGGATATCCTGTTTGATCGATAATATCCAGTTCAAATTCCAGCCGTTTTTCATGCACGGGTGTCACTTTGCACCGCCGCTCCATTCCCTCATGCGCCAAGTGCCGCAGATAAACACTGGCCGACTCGAACCCTTCTGGAATGGGAAAATCGGGTGCGTGATACCCGTCAAATGACAGTTCCAAATTGCATTTTTCGGCGATTTCCAGCGTGGGTTCTAACACATGTGGCATGTCTTGAAACAACGCATACATCTCAGATGCCGATTTAAAATACACCCCTTCGGGATAACACATCCGATTGGGATCGTTCAATGTTTTGCCCGTTTGAATGGCCACCAGGGCCGCATGCGCTTCGTGGTCACTGGCCCGCAAAAAATGCGAATCGTTTGTCGCCACCAGCGGCACGCCCATCTCTTTATGCAACTTGATCAACCCTTCGTTGATCTTTTTTTCTTTGTCAATGCCGTGCCGTTGAATTTCCAGATAATAGTCATGGCCAAAAATATCGAGATATTCTTCCACCCCTTTTTGCGCGGCCTTATACCCCTCGCGCTCAATCAAATGCGGAATTTCACCACCCACACATGCCGACAAACACACCAGTCCTTCCGAATGTTTGCGCAACAATTCCTTGTCAATGCGCGGATTGTAATAAAACCCTTCCAGATACCCGGCAGACACCAGCTTGATCAGATTTTTGTAACCCATAAAATTCTTCGCCAACAACACCAGATGGTTCGACCCGCTGGTTACTCCTCGGGCGGGTTTTTTGGAAAACCGACTTTCAATGGCACAATACACTTCGCAACCAATGATCGGGTTCACCTTCGCCTTTTTCATCGCCCGGTAAAAATCAATGGCCCCAAACAAATTGCCGTGATCGGTCATGGCCACAGCCGGCATGCCCCATTCGGCTGCGACTTCGGCAATGGCGTCTATTTTGCAGGCCCCGTCGAGAAGGCTATACATGGTGTGACTGTGGAGATGAACAAAATCGGATGGCTTCATCGGCAAACTCCCAAAAGGGCAACGGAATTGCAAAGGACAGACAGATGGTCTGTTTCGACTGAAAATGACAAAAACGATTGGGAGAAGGAAATCAGAACGAAGTTCAAATTAAAAAATGAAATTTCTATTTTAATTCTGTTGAAAAATGGGAGACACATGCCACCCCCTGTGGGGAACAGTGGGGAAGTTGCAAACCGCGCAACCCGAAAGGCAACAGGGCAGGGGGAAATCGCCCCAGGTGACATTAATCTAAAAGCCATGCGTTGAAAAATCAAGCGACAGAATGACAGGTCGCCAATTTTTTTCTAACCTCAAGCAATAACCGCATGTTCTTAAAATACCCAGACCATCAAACTGCCACAAAGGCTGAAACCCAACCCATCCCAACAGTCTCAGAATACATAATTCAGGATGCTCTGCTTTTATTCTGTATTCTGAATCCCTTCCTTAGCCCAATTTGCCTGTTTTATGGGAAAGATTTTCCTTTTACACAACTCCAAAACAAATGGCTCATCAATCCCTAAAGTTCATTAAAGCTCTGTTTTTATGAATTTTAAAAACAAATATTCACTGGTGTTATCGCTTTTGGCATATCCCTTGCAATAAAATCGAAATGACTCTGAGTGGTACCGATTGGTCGAGCCCTTCTGGAAGTAGGAGCCTTTATGGTGACCGAAGCCCAGGGGGGCGTTTTTTTTAAGTGGTCAGCAATCAGCTTTACTCGCTGCGCTTGTGAGCAGCGGGGAACTTGCGCTGCGCTCACCCGCTGGTTCAGTCCCTCCCATCCTTCAAAAGCAATCCCAATTTGTGCTTTTGCTAACTGCTGATCGCTGCTTGTTTACTTTTTTCTTTTTCCATCTTCCCTTTTCTCTTATTTTGCACCTATGGAAACGCTCGAAATTCAACCGTT
>CAXNEV010000351.1:0-4498 GCA_964200925.1 Candidatus Latescibacterota bacterium
CCGGATGCGATCATGGTTCACAAGTGTATCGTTCAGTATCCCCTGCTCAATATTTTGCATGATATATTCGGGTGAATCCTTGCGTGTATCGATTCTGAATTGTTTGGCCTTTTTGCTCAAAAACACAGCCAGTTCTGTATCCTTTCGCAGTGCATCCCGCACCTGGTCATAGGCCAGTGCCAATTCCCGCGCTTCCTCACACGCATCGTGCCATGTGGACACATACCCTGCGTGTGCTGGCCCTTCATACATTACCCCTTGATCTTTGAAATTGAACGTGGTGTACAGATCAGCCACCCGATCCAGCAACACCCCCGCACGGTGTGCATAGGTAGCATCACCCGTTGCCACGTACGCCGCTGATAGATTTTGGATGCCTCTCAACACCAGTTGTTTCCACTGCCCATAAATCAAATAGGTGCCAATAAACCACCAGGTTTTCTCTCCATCGCGATATCCCTCACCGTCATCCACCCCAAACTGGTGAAGGGGATCATGCAAATTGGGGTGGGCTTCGTTAAACAATAGCGACCGATCCGCAAGTGCATGCTGAAACACCCCATGTTCATTCAGTCCAGAACGATAAAATGCGTGGAAATCGTTTTTTGGAAATAAATCCTCACAATGTGGACACATCAATTTCCATGGTCGATTCAGCGCATCGATCTTCCACGCATACATCAGCACGTTTTGGTTGCACGAAGGACAATGTCCGTTGGACCATACCATCCAGGATCGCCGGATGGTACTTCCAAACATCAGATCCCACAGTTCGTCATCCGAGAAACGCAACCACGGTTTTGCGGCTTCGATCATTTCTTTCTGAATCTCTTTTGCCCAACTGTGATGTTGCGCGTTCACCTTTGCCCGTTCGATCAACTCCGCAGGAAAAAACAGACTGCCTGAATTCACGGTTTATGCTCCTTATGTTATTGAGAGGTTCTCCCTCATGGGGATAGGGAAATAAACAAATTTCAATTTTTCAAAATAAAAAAGATGGATTACACCCTGTCTGCTTTTTCAAGACCAGTATGAATAGAGTGATGTGCAACAACAAAATGCCCGAAAAATAAAAATTGCAACTTCAATATTTAGATGAAGTTGCAATTGAAGTTAGACAACGCGTCATCCCCAATGTATTTTGATTCAAAACAAATTAAAAGTCCATATGGAAAATACCATTCGGGCTTCAACCGGCTACAAATGCCGTGAGCTGTATTGGGCTCAACCTTTCGCTCGGTTTTAGGCTGTAAAGCGCAATTTCTGTATGGACTCTAACTCAAATAGAACCGCTTCCAATTATATCATTCACCTTTGCTGGGGAACAAACGCACTGGCTGAACATAGAAATATACAACCACGCGATTTATACTCCGTTAGAGATAATCAACTGTTTATATTTTTCCCGCAGAGAAACGGGAATCTCAGGCTTCTCACATAGGTGTTCCAGGGCAAAAGCCACGGCTTCAATGGTTGAAAGTCCTTCGGCCTTGACCTGCGGACGCAGGGAGAGGTGATCGGGATTGAGACTGATACGATTGAGTTTCAGCATCCAGGCATTGCGCCACCAAAGGGTTTTGGATTGTTTCCAAGTGCCATCTATGGCAACGATCCCTTTTAAGAAAGAAAAATCATTTACTGGTAGCTTTTTGGGACTGGTGATGCTAAGCGGAGTAACGATTTCCTTCTGGTCCGGCTTCAGATAAAGCACACCCCATTGCGAGGGTATTTCTTCAGGGCCTGCCACCTTCTTGAAATTTGCCCAGGATAACCCCACGAATATACTGCTGTTTTTGAGCATCAGATGGATCAAACGCGCCGAGTTCAGCACTTTGGTTTTTTCCTGAGGATGTTGGAGAATCACCACCTTTAATCGGTTATTATAGGGCGTTATTTTGTTACAAAAGCAGGATTCCTTCGGTCTAAAACAATTGTCACAGACCTCTGACTTTTCAAATTTTTGCTTAGCGCGAGGGTCAGTAGGGATAAATTCCGGGTGCATGGTTTTACAATTCCTATTCATTCCTGTTTTTGTGAGCCTTGTTACTGGTTGCGTTTTTGTGTCGTGAGTGCCCGCATAATCTTAAATTGTTCCAATTTATTTGTTTGCCTTAACCCACTCCCTTCCGATCCCCCAGTACCTCATCTGCGTGTTCTGCTGGTTTCACCTTTTCATACACCTTTGCAATCTTCCCTTTTGGGTCAATCAAAAACGACATCCGATTCGTGCCCATAAATTCCCGCCCCATGAATTTTTTTAAGCCCCAAACCCCAAACAGGTTTACCACCTCTTGATCCTCATCGGCCAACAGCGTAAATGGCAACGCATATTTGGTCACAAAATTGGCGTGTTTTTTCACCGTATCTGTGCTGATGCCAAACACCTTGATCTTCAACTTGCCAAATTCAGGAAACCGATCCCGGATCGCACATGCTTCCGTCGTACACCCCGGTGTATTATCGCGCGGATAAAAATAAACCAACACCCACTGACCGCGATAATCCGACAACGTATGGGCATCTCCATTTTGATCGTTTAATGTAAAATCCGGTGCCACATCCCCTGCTTTAAGCGTTGACGTCACAACCAACCTCCCAACAAAAATGCACACAAAAATGTAATTTTGTGTAAAATTATCTCTGCATAATGAATATATGTCCAATCAAAAAATCCTGTCCAACTTTTCTATTTTGCCATCAAAAATCCTTATTTCTTTTGTTGAGAAGAGGGTTGATTATAAAACAGAGGGTTTCTTTGGAACGCAAACGCAGAAGCATTCTCAAAGCCCTGAGCTATCGGGTGTTGGGCATTCTCATTACCACCACCATTGCCTTTGTTCTCACCGGTAAAATGGATGACGCCTTTAAAATCGGGTTGCTTGATGCCGCCATCAAAATTTTCGTCTTTTATTTCCACGAACGCCTCTGGTTGCGCATTTCTTATGGTTTGCGCAAACCGCCTGAATATAAAATCTAAAAGCGAACATCTCTACTTCTGAGAAACCACCAGTCACTGGGCAACATGAAATTTTTCAAAAATGCTATACCTACCGCACAACCGGAATGCTCTGTGCAATGGGTACATGAATCAATGTGGGTGCTGACGAGGCAAATCCCTCAATAATCGCCATTGCAATCTCATCAGCCGATTTTATCCGCACGCCCCGTGCACCAAATGCTTCGGCCATTTTGACATAATCAATGGGCCCCAATTCACTCGACAAACTCTGTCCATACCGCGCTTTGTGACCCGCTACCGTAATGCCCCAGGCCTCATCATCGGCCAGCACCGCCACAAACGGCAGCCCCTGTCGCGTTGCCGTTTCAAACTCCGCCACCGTAAACGTCAGCGACCCATCTCCCGAAATTAGCAACACCGGTCGATCTTTATACAAGGCGCGCGCCGCCATCGCCCCCGGAATGCCATAACCCACCACCCCACTGGCCCCACACGTTACCCAGTGCCCTGGATAACAATCACATAACACTTGATGCACCCATTGCCCAATATTGCCCCCGTCAATCAACAATACCAGTTCATCGGTCATAACTGATTGAACCGCCTGTGCAATATCCAATGCATGCATCTTTTTCCCAGACTTCGGTGACGTATCCACACACGCTTGTCGATAGGCATTGCGCCGTAACTGTGCCTCCTTAAACCACCCTTTGGGCGCACGCATCTCCCGCCTCTGAATCTCTTTTGACAATTGCCTCAACACAACTGCTGGATCACCCAACACTGCCACATCAGCCCCCGCACCTTGACTCAATTCGCAAGCATCACCATCAATCCGAATCACCTTTGTGTTGACCCCGATCTCCGGCGCTTGCAAATACCCCACGCGATAATCGCACCGCGCCCCCACCATCACAATCACATCGGCCTCGTCCAACAACTTTGGCCCACCCGTTGCCGCACCAATCACACCCATAAATGCATCCATGGGTTTTAAAACCGACCCGCGATCCCAAATGGGTGTCACCACCGGAATGGGAAACGCCTGCACAAAGCCCTCAAGCGCCAATTCACCATATGCATAATACAACCCGCTGCCCGCAATCAACAAAGGCCGCTTCGCCTTTTTTAACAACCCCACAGCCTGATTAATCAACGCCCCATCGCCCGAAGCTGCCGTTCCAACAGTCCCATCCACCATTCGCACCACCCGATCTTCATCCACCACCGTTGTCTGCACATCGGTTGGCAATGTCAGATGCACAGGCCCGGGCCGCCCAGACAATGCTGCAGAAAACGCCTCGTGAATATAAAGGGGAATGCGTGCGATATCTCTAACCACCTCGGCATATTTGCAAATGGGCGCTGCAAGTGCCACCTGATCCATATCCTGAAAATGCCCGCGCCCCATTGTTGCTGTTGGCCCACTACCCGTAATCAGCAACATGGGGGCTCCATCAAAATGTGCGTTTAACACACCTGTTAATGCGTTCACATGAGCCACACCACTGCTCACCGCACACACGCCCACCCGTCGGC
>CAXNEV010000352.1:0-4491 GCA_964200925.1 Candidatus Latescibacterota bacterium
AGCAGTGCCGTATCATCTGGGGTGTTCAAAAGCGCCGCCCTCAACTCGGCAAGCTTGTCCTCCTGCACAGGCATCTCAGCTGTTTGGGCATAGGCCGCTGCTCCCAATAAACACACAACAGCCCCCCAAACACCCATTCTACAAAAATGACAAATCAAATCGATCATCCACCACCCTCTCATGTTAAACAATCAGCTATAGATATTCAGATAAAGATTTGAAATACGTTCCAACGCGCTTTAATCCACTCTCACTTCGCCACAACAAACGACGCTTCTTTTTCCTCTTTTCGCCCGCTGTTTAAATCGGTCACAACCACTTTCACATAATGCCGCCCGGGTACACAATCGCTCAAAGCCAGTTCCGTATAAGCTGTTTCGGCTTCCTTTTTGCCCACCTGCTCATACCCAACAGCCACCTGATTTTTGTCACCCGATAATGTTTGCACCAACCGCGAAACAATCCCACCCAGAGCACTATCCTTGGGGCCAATGGTATATTCAACCTGATATTTTGTTTGTCCAAAGGCATCGCGTTTGAGATTGTAAATTTCATAATAAACAAAAATGCTCTGCCCCTGTGCATACGTGCGCGTGGGCATGGGCACCACATGCAACTCGCCTTTTTTGAATTTGTCATCAGAGCCCTTGTCCGAAACCTTCCATGCCAGTTGCAAATCGCTCACCTTCAGGGTTGCGGATCGATAATCCTCCACCACCACATCTTGCCGATAACGCCCCTGCCTGCCCGAAAAGCGATCTTTGAGTTGTACCTCAAGGCGATATCGGCCCGGCGGAGCTTCCAGGCGCACCACATCTGGCACAAAGGCCCCGGCGGTCTGTCGCAAATCGCCCTCACCCTGAAAACGCACATGGCCTGTTCGCCGGTAAACCGCACCCGACTCTTCATCCAACAGCGCCACCACACGTTCCACCACCAGTTGGGTCATATTCTCTTTGGCCACATAATCGCCGATTTCACGCGGTATTCCCGTATAAACCTCAACCGCCGATTTGGATTCCTGATCCCCTCTAAAATCAACCACATCAAAATAAAACGGCATGGGAGCCTTGTTTTCAGGTGTGACATCATAATCGGGCATCATGCGCTGGGCCAAATCAACCACGCGTTTGGGGTTATACCGGCTGAACAGGGCCAACTGTCGGAGGGGCAACTGCGCCTCCAAAGGCGGGGGCGCATAATCGTAGTTGCCGGTCATCGCTTCATCGGTAAACGTGATCTCAATGCCGCCAAAAATATCGGTATAAACCCACGACTCCCAACGCACCATCGAGGCATCTTCACCAACCCCAACCCCCTGAAAACTGGATCGCAAATCAAAAGAATTGCCCCCATTAACCCGTCCTCCTATCGCCACTTCTGTGTTGCTGCTATTCGACTCGTTGGACATCAAATCCATATTTCTAATGCGCCACAATGTTTCATCCGAAACACCCGTTTGATCAGCAGCCGTTGCCTGTGAGTTGGCCACACTGCGGGCTTCTTGCCCCCCCATTTGCGTGCGACTTGCTTGCTCGCGACTTTGCATGGTGCTCTGCATGGCTTGCACCGGAACATCTGCATCAAAATTGGACAAACCGCTCAAACTGGTTTTTAAACCGCGCACCGGATACACAGGGCCAAAATAGCTTCTTTCTGTGGCACTGCGCCCATAGATCGTTTGTGCCATGCGGTCTTTTACACGCTGAACAGCCAAACTCTGTTCCATATTGACCATATCCGAACGCGACCTGTAATCGGGTTCGCCAAACCGAACATACACCTCACCGCGTTGATCCCACGGTTGATGCCCTTCTGAAAAATGCGTTTGGGCATACCACACCCGGCGATAATGTTCCAGTTTCCGTTCATTGGGCTCGGTGCTCAAATCGGGATCGCGCAACGACCAGAATTCGTTTAAAAAATTCTCGCGTGTTTTTGCATCCAGCATCTGATATTCGGCCAGTTCTTCGTCGGAAGCCAGCAATCGGATGTCTTCATAAAAGGCCTTGATATCCGTTGGGGCATGCATCACATAAGTATTAAAATAAGCATGTGCCCATTCCAGACGGCGCTGCTCTATACACGCCTGCGCCAGCACGGGCAAAACTTCGATTTCATTGGGGTGCTGACGAACATAGTCTTCAAGCAAGGCTGTAATGCGGTCAAAATCTTTGGTCTGAATATAAACCGATGCCAAACGGCGACGGCCTTCGGCATCATCGGGTTTGACCGAGAGATACTTGGCATAGGCAAGCGCCGCACTTTCATAATTTTCCTGCTCTTCATACCATTGCCCCAATAACAAATGGGCAGATGTAAAATTGGCGTCTTGTTCAATCACACGTTCCAGATCGCGTTTTGCATCGTACTCTTTTAAGGCCATGCGCAATTTGGCCATATTAAACCGGGCTTCCACATAATCGGGTTGCCACTGCAGGGCTTTCCGAAAATACCGGATGGCATCATAACGCCCCTTGGGATGGTCTTGAAACACCAGTCCCAAGCCGTTATAAGCCTCTGCCAATTTTTGATCATTTTGAATGGCGCGGTCAAATGATGCGCGTGCCCGATCCGGTTGGCCCGCCTTTAAATAGGCATAACCCAGTTGGTTGTATCCTTGCCCCCATCGGGGAAACACCTGAGTCACCATCTCCAGCACCCAAACCGCCTGAACAAGATCGGTGTTTAACAACGACTCACCGACCTTTAAAAGAGAATCGGCCTGAGCTTGTCCCACTTCCCGATCTTGAACCCAAAATCCATTTGAGGTGCGCACCAGTTCAACCAAACGCCCCGTATAAAAGAAACTGGTAACCACTGCTTCTCCATGTTGGGCATTGGGTCGATAAAAATAACTGGCCGGACGATCCGAATCTGAATCTCCAGAGGCGCGAAACAGCCGATACAAATTGTCTGTATCCAGGCCCAACTCAGTGCGTGTTCCCCCCCAGGTGCGCAGGGCTTTTAAATCATCGGGCCAGATTTCGGAATGATTTGCTTCAAAATTTGTCAACAATTCCCCAATCATCGACAAATGCTCACGACACACGCGCCGGGCACCTGCTTTTTCAACATCATGAGCTGTTTCATCCAGCGCATCGGCATACCGGTCAAAAGGCGCAGTTAATGCCCCCAATTGTCCAAATCGGTGCGGAATATTCGACACCTGTTTGGCCGCGCGGCGATACAGTGTTGCCGCATTTTGAAACTCCCAGCGGTGCAAAGCGGTATAGGCCATGTTGGCCAAGTTCACCCCTTCAGACAGCGCCTGTGCCACAGCGGTTACAGGCCCGTCAGAAGAGAGGGTTTGTTCGATCAAACGCACCGAACCCATATCCACAGAATCGGCATTCACAAGTGCACAGAAAACGGGCTCCTGCAACCGAATTTCCCATGTTTGCGGCGCAATCAGCCTCTGGGAACTGCCATAACCAGAAGAACTAACAGGGGTCATCTGACAAAACAACCGCCCATCAGACACCTGTGCCAACCCCGACAAGCGCCCCGGCAACATGCCGATGGATTTGCCCCCTCCCTCTGTATCCGTCCACAATTCGGTAACCGCCGCCAGCCCATTGTCGTGATAGGTGGCCCAAAATCTACCAGTGCCCGAACCATCCGAAACAGCGGCATGGGCCACACCTGCACACAGGCATCCCATACTCAGCAGGATCACCCTCAGTTTATACACATGACACCTCCAGAACAAGTTGAAACCCTTTACCGAGAATTTTTCAATAACGCATCCATTTCTTTTTGCGCAAGCATGGCCACTTCTGGATCGCCATGCCACAAATTTAAAAATTGACGATACGCACGAAGCGCTGCATCGCGGTCATTGAGATCGCGATAGACATTGCCCAAATTGAAAAAAGCCTCTGCCCAATCCGGGCGCAATTTCACAGCCTGTTCATACGCTTTCCCGGCTTGCAATAACTTTCCAGAAGCAGCATAAGCTGCTCCCAGATTGTAATATCCTTCTGGATCATCGGGGGTAAGTTTGACAACCGATTCAAAAGCCGTTGCCGCAACATCGGGCTTTTCCGATCGCATGGCCGTAATGCCGCGGTTGATCCAGGCCCCCACATCGTCGGGCTGCAACACCAGCGCGCGGTGATATGCCTGCTCTGCCGCTGCCCATCGCCCCATTGAGGCATATAAATTGCCCAAATTATTATAGGTCAACACATCTTCGCGAATGGACAGTGCCTGTTGGTAAGCCGTTTCGGCCTCGGCCATGCGCCCCCGTTCCGAAAGGGCATCGGCCAGGGCATGTTGCATTTTGGCACTTTCAGGATAAACGCGCACCGCACTTTGATACAGCGTCAAATCGTTTTGCCAGTCTTGATTGCGCACATATGTGCGACCAGAATATCCCAGCACCAGCACCCCGGCAAGAACAAGGGCCAGATCGCGTTTTTGCACCAGCAAACGCTCAAAAATCAGCCCGAACAAAGCCAGAATGCCCAGCAACGGCAAATAGAGAAA
>CAXNEV010000353.1:0-4474 GCA_964200925.1 Candidatus Latescibacterota bacterium
TGCCAGAGAAGGGGGAGAAATTTTTGGCGTGCCCGTGGAGGGCAGCGGGCTGTCGTGGATTCGGTATCAAAACGGGGTGGAAGGGTTGTTGGCCACAGGCGGAACAGCATTGCAGCACTGCCAAAATCGGCTGGTGGGCACAGAGGGTGTGCTCGAAGTGGGAGGAAAAGAAAATCCATTGCGGGTGTTCACCAAAGGCAAATGGGAGTCGCCGGGTTTGGACGATGTGGTGGCGCACAAGGATGCCACGGTGTTGTCGGTGCTGGATCTGGTGGATGCGGTGAAAACCGGGCGAGAGCCAGAGTTGAGCGGGCGCAAAGCGCTGGCGGCGACAGAGTTGATTTTTTCAACGTATGAATCGAGCCGTCGCAGAGGAAAGGTCACTTTGCCACTTGATGTGGATGATTCGGCACTGCTGGCGATGCTGGAAGACGGGACTATGGCATTGTGATTTTTAAAAATTTTTAAAAAATCCGTTGCAAGATTTTACCGGTGGGGGGCGGTCAACACGCTCGAAATGGCTTTGGGTGCTTCTATCAATAAACTGGCGATACAGCGGTGATTTTCCGCGCCATTCCGTTTCGCAACATCTTCTGAAAAGCCTTTATCGCTGGCAGGCCATTTTATGTCGAGCATCCTGTGCGGATATTCGCGGAAAATCAGCCCTCCCGGCGCTTGAGGGAACGACTTTTTGCCTACTTTTTGGTCGTTCAAAAAGTAGGTCGCCGAAGGCATAAAAAATTAAAATCACGCAGGTTTTACAGCGAACCATCATAGGAGGCAATCATGTATGATATCCCAAAGGTAAAGCTGGGAAATTCAGATATAGAGATCACACGCTTAATCAGCGGGGGCAATCCGCTGTGTGGCAATTCGCATTTTTCGCCCGATATGAGCAAGGATATGCGGGAGTATTTTTCGGATAAACAGGTGGTGAAATATTTCCATGAGTTGCAGGCATCGGGCATTAATACGTTGCAGGCACGGGGCGATTTTCACCGCATTTTATACTGGCGCGAGTTGTTTATGCGCGAAGGAGGCAAGCTGCATTTTATCGCACAAACAGCCTCTGAGATGCACGATGTGTTTTCCAATATTCGCGTGATTGCGGCCACGGGGGCACAGGGCATTTATTTGCACGGCACCAAGGTGAACAACTGGTGGCTGGATGGGCAGATCGACAAAGCGGAAGACTATTTGAAGTGTATGCGCGATTGCGGCGTGCAGGTGGGCATTGGATCGCACATTCCCGAGGTGTTTGATTATGTGGAAGACAAAGGCTGGGATGTCGATTTTTACATGACGTGTTTTTACAATTTGCAACGCGCCAAACGCGAGAGTGCGCTGGTTGATCCGTTTAATAAAGGCGCGACCGAAGAGTTTATTGAAGATGACCCACCCAAAATGTGTCGTGTGATTCAACAAACAGACAAAATGTGTCTGGCCTTTAAAATTTTGGCGGCGAGTCGGCATTGTCACACGCAGGAAGATGTGCGGCGGGCCTTTGCGGTTGCTTTTTCCAATATCAAGAAAAAAGACGCGGTGGTGGTGGGGATGTTTCCAAAATATCAGGATCAGATTGTGTTGAATATTGAACATACGTTGCATGCGATTCAGGTGGCAGAACAGGCGCAGATTGCCGCAGATTAAGTGGTCTTTCAAATAAGTCTTTTGACGCTTTGCTTGTCTTTCCCGAATGTTTTTGTCGGGAAACCATTGTTTAAAAACTGGATTTCCGATAAAGGCGTTCGGATTTGAAAAATCCTTTTCGGTTATCACATCAGGCGATTCGCTGATTCGTCCATGACTCACTTCGTTTGTGATCAGCGGGGCACCTTCGGTGCATTCCCTTCGGGAATTTGCGCTTCGCGCACCCGCAGATTCGTCTATTCGCTGGGCATGTTTTGGTGGAGGTTGTGATGAATAAGGTCTGGAAAACGCTGATGGTGCCCGTTGTTGTGGTGCTGATTTTGTGTGTGCCCGCTTTTTCGCAGGAGCCGTCCAAACCTGTTTATGGCGTGATCGAAGAACTCGATGTCAAAGTGCCCATGCAAGACGGCGTTTTGTTGTCGGCCAATATTTACCGCCCGGATGCACAAGGACAATTTCCGGTTATTGTGCAGCGAACCCCTTATGGCAATGGTGGGAAAGACAATCGCGGAGGGCACTTTTGGGCCGAGCGGGGATATGTGATGGTTGTTCAGGATGTGCGGGGAAAGTTTGAGTCGCAGGGCGAATGGCGGCCTTTTATCGATGAGGGCAAAGATGGGTTTGATACCATCGAGTGGTTGGGCCGTCAGCCGTGGAGCAATGGTCGGGTGGGCAGCAGCGGCGGGTCTTATGTGGGCTTCACGCAGTGGATGCTGGCCCCGCTGGGCAGTTCGTTTTTGAAGGCGATGTTTCCCACAGTGGCTTCGGGCAACTGTTATGAGATTGCCTATTCGGGCGGGGCGTTTTTGCTTTCTTTGATGACGGGATGGGGCACGGTGGTTTCGGCGCAGCCCGGTGAGAAGGTCAACGACTATCCCTGGCAGGAGTTGTTCAAACGGTTGCCTTTATCGACATGGGATACGGGCATAGGGCGGGAGATTCCGTTTATGCGTGCGTGGGTTGAACACCCAACCGAAGACGCCTATTGGGCACCGGCTGTGATTGACGGCCAATATGAGCGCATTGAAGCCCTGTCTTTTAATGTGGGCGGGTGGTATGACATTTTTGCGGCGGCAACCGTTGACAATTATGTGCAGATGGCGCAACACGGAAAAACAGAGGCCATTCGCAAGGGGCAGCGCTTATTGATGGGGCCGTGGGCACATGGCCTGAGCAAAGATGGCAGCGTGGGCGAGATGGCTTTTGGCAAACACGCATTGATGTCGCTGCGCGATCTGGAATTGCGGTGGTTTGATTTTGCGCTGAAAGGCATGAACAACGGCGTGACCAACGAAGCACCGATCAAGATTTTTGTGATGGGGGCCAATCTCTGGCGAGAGGAATACGAGTGGCCGCTGGCGCGCACGCAGTTTACAAAATTTTATTTGCACAGCCAGGGAAAGGCCAATACCCTGTCGGGAGATGGGGTGTTGTCTCGTGAGATGCCGGGTGTTCAGGCGCCGGATCGTTATACCTATGATCCAACAAATCCGGTGCCAACTGCGGGCGGAAACAATCTTTTTGGCGTGCCGATTGGCCCTTATGATCAGCGCAAAGTAGAAGAGCGATCCGATGTGCTGGTTTATTCTTCTCCCGTGCTGGAAAAGGCCGTGGAGGTGACCGGGCCCATCAAACTGGTATTGTATGCGGCATCGAATGCAACAGATACCGATTTTACGGCCAAACTGGTCGATGTACATCCGATGGGTTATGCACAGAATCTGGTGGATGGCATTATTCGGGCGCGATATCGCATATCAAAAAAAACACCGTCGCTGATTGACCCCGGACAGGTCTATGCCTATGAGATTGATTTGGGCGTGACGAGCAATGTGTTTCATGCCGGGCATCGCATCCGCGTGGAGATTTCAAGCAGCAATTTTCCCCGGTTTGACCGCAATCCCAATACCGGGCATGCCTTTGGCGTGGATGATGTGGTGATTTCAGCAGAGCAGGCAATTTATCACGATACAGAACATGCATCGTACATTTTTTTGCCCATTATAGAATAGGTGGAGGAAATATGAGTGATTGGAAAGCAGTGGAGCCGGATTTAAAAACAGCGTTGGAAAAATTTCCAAACCCGATCAAAGCACTGGCACATGCGCAGGTTCCGGCTGTTGTGATTCGCCAGGCATACGATCCAGCGCAGGGGTTGGGATTGATTCGGCGGTTTACGAATATGGGATTGATGCGCGATGGGACAGATCACAAAGGTCAGGCCGATCAGCGGGTGCGCATTGATATTGGCACAAGTCTGGGCTTGCGCGGGCATGAAAAGGATAAGTTTCTGGATCATGCGGAAACATCCCATTTTATGTTCAAGTTTTTGTTTGAAGGGTTTGATAACCCGGTCAATGTGATGTATGATGCCCTCCGGGCATTGTGTCCGGGCAAAGACGTGAAGGTGGCGCGCGAAAAAGACGGGCGGTTGTATGGGCCAGCCATTTTTCGGGTGCATTACGATGGGCATCGCTACAAACCGCATATTGACCATGTGGTGTTGCGCGAAAATCGCACGGCTTATGAAGTGTACCGGTTTAAACACCAGTTTGCCGGGGTATTGTGTTTGCAAAATGCCGATGCTTCCGGGCCGGGGGTGCAGTCGCTGTTGCACCGGTGTGTGTGGACGCCAGAGGTGCAGCCGCATATAACCAACGACACGTTTTATGACTATGCAAAAGAAAAAAATATTGAACACAGCCGCGTGGTGCTGCAACCTGGAGATCTCTATAATGGACCCAAGAAACAGGACCACTGAATAAGATGGGAACCAAGTAGCAGTAAGGAGTTGGATGTGACACGAAAACCTCGTAGCCCTCAG
>CAXNEV010000354.1:0-4474 GCA_964200925.1 Candidatus Latescibacterota bacterium
GGCCCTGCCCCCCTCTCTTTGGTCAGCCGCATGGTCTGCCGCGTTAATCACCGGTGGCGGCAATGCACTCAACGACCTGTGTGGCATCGTGGAAGATCGCATCAACAAACCCCATCGGCCCCTCCCTTCGGGCCGCCTGCCCATATCACTTGCACGCCTGCTTGCCATTGCCCTGTTCACATCGGGCCTTGCCCTTGCCTTCCCATTGCCCGCACCAGCCCCTCTTGTCGGACTGGTGGCCGTTGGCGGTCTGGTATTATACAACCTTTTTCTTAAACGCGTGGTGCTGCTGGGCAACCTCACGGTTTCTGCGCTGGGCGGTCTGGTTTTCCTCTACGGCGGGTTTGCCGTTCAAATGTCCAAACCCGCCCTTTGGCCAGCCCTGTTTGCACTGGTGTTTCACCTGGGCCGCGAAATTCTCAAAGACCTACAAGATTGTGCCGGAGATCGCCTGCTTCGCGGTCAAACCATGCCCTTGCGCTGGGGCATTTTTCCCACGCAGGTTTTCATCACCGCTCTATTTGCCTTTTTAATGGGGCTGGTTTTTTACCCGGTATTTGCTGGCATCTATGGCCATATTTATCTTTTCACGGTTTGTTTGCTCGATGGTTTGTTGTTTTATGTGCTAATTCAATTGTGGCGCAACACCTCTCCCCAGGCCCTGCAGACACTCAGCCATGTGCTCAAAGCCGGCATGGTCCTGGGGCTGGCAGCCATCTTTTTAGACCATCTATGAGTGCTTGACGCTTTTTTCCTTGTCCGTTATACTTAACAGCACAGGATTCCTTCATCCCTGCCCGGCACAAAATCAACGGGCACAACTTGACAACTCCAGATTAATTTGCTATTGTTAACCCACAAAACGCCAGACAAACAAAACACCCTCAGGAGGATTTATGTTGAACGTAAAAAAAACAGTGATGTTCGCCACCCTGGCCGTTGGCATTGCCGGACTCAGTGCCTATGCTTCTGGTGCATTTAATGGCATGTGCGCCCAATCGACTACCGCAGCCGTTCCAGCCGTCATGACCTCAGGCGGTAACAAAGCCTGTTGCGCCGGTGAAACCACGGCAATGGCCAAAACCGATGTGTTCCACGCCAAAGTTCAAACAGCCAGTCTGACATCTGGCGAAGTTTGCCCGGCCACCGGCAAAACAGCCGCCCAGGCAACCGGCAGTGCCTGTGCCGATAAAGCCGCCACAACTGCAAATGCAGAATGCACGCAGAAAACCACAACAGCAGCCTTGACAGCAACGGGGGATGCGGCAAAAGTTTGCCCCGAATCGGCTGCCAAAACAACCGCAATGACCTCTGAATGTTGTGGTGCAAAAGCCACAACCGCAAAAACAACGGCCCAAAATGCCGAAACCAAACCGGTTGTCGTGGCTCAAACAGCCAACTAAACTCCGCCTCAAAAAGTGAACTAAAAAATAATTCAGGTGAGTGATTGCCTGTAAAAATGGCCCTTTTAAATAACCCTTCCTCTTCCCATTCCTCTCAGGAAGAGGGTTGGGGAGTAGGTTCAAAAGCCCGACATTTGGTCGGGCTTTTTTGTGCCCTTGCCTCCCAACAGGGGAATGAGTATAATAAGATACGGTTTGTCATTTATTGCCCGACACAGAACCCTTTTGTCACACAGCCGAAAGCAGGCCATTTTAAGTGAACCATGTTCTTGTCATTGAAGATCAAAAACCCGTTCGGGAATCCATTGGCGATATTCTGGAGATAGCAGGCTGTCATGTGCGCCTGGTTGGCGACGGACAGGCCGCACTTGAAGCCTTGCTTGAAACCCCTTTTCAACTCATCACCCTCGATCTCAATATGCCATCATTGGACGGCTTGAGCCTGCTGGAAACACTCACAGCTCAAGAAAATCCCAATCAACAAACGCCCATTGTGGTCATCTCTGCATATTTGTCACCGGCAACCACCGAAACCCTGAAATTGTTTGGTGTCGCAAATTTTTTATCCAAGCCCTTTGAAACCGACGAGTTGCTCAAAATCGTCCGGCCCATTTTAAAATCTGACAAATAACACTCCGCATTTTTTTCGGAATTTTATGAGCGCTGCCCAAAGAATTCAATCCCTCGTCGAAGAACTCAACGAACACAACCACAACTACAACGTGCTCAACGCACCCACCATTTCCGATCGAGAATTTGACCAGTTGTTGCAAGAACTCAAAACCCTCGAAGCCCAGCACCCCCATCTTATCCAACCCGATTCACCCACCCAGCGCGTGGGTTCCGACCTGTCCAAAATTTTTCCCACTGTGGTGCACGATGTGCCCATGTTGAGCCTCGACAACACCTATTCCGACGACGAACTGCGCGAATTTGAAGCCCGCATTCGCCGGGAGTTACCCGGTGAAAATTTACACTACGTGGCCGAACTCAAAATCGACGGTGTGGCCTTAAGCCTCACCTACCAAAACGGCCTGCTTGTGCGGGGCGTCACACGCGGCGACGGTGTGCAGGGTGAAGACATTACACCCAATGTCAAAACCATTCGGTCCATTCCCATTCGCCTGCGCGAATCTCTTGAGCATGGCGAAGTGCGCGGCGAAGTGTATCTCAACCACAAAACGTTTGAAGCCATCAATGACCAGCGCCAAAAAGAAGGGGAAAATCTTTTTGCCAACCCGCGCAACGCCGCCTCAGGATCGCTCAAATTGCAAGATCCCCGACTGGTGGCCCTGCGTCAACTGAGCTTTTTTGCCTACTTTCTGCGCACACCCAACAAACCGCAAGTCTCCCATGCCGACAATCTCGATCAGCTCACCCGCCTCGGTTTTCCTGTGAATCCCAACCGCGCGGTATGCAACAGCATCGAAGACATTTTGCATTTTGCCCAGCACTGGCAAAATCAGCGCCCCCATTTGCCCTACGACATCGACGGCATTGTGATCAAAGTCAACACCGTGGCCCAGCAACAAAAACTGGGGGCCACGGCCAAAAATCCCCGCTGGGCCATCGCCTACAAATTTTCTGCCGAACAGGCCGAAACCCGGCTCCACAAAATTACCCTGCAAGTGGGCCGCACCGGTGTGATTACCCCCGTTGCCAACCTCGAACCCGTGTTATTGGCCGGCACCACCGTCAGTCGGGCAACTCTGCACAATGCCGAAGAAGTGGCGCGCAAAGACATTCGCGAAGGCGACATGGTTGTGCTTGAAAAAGGCGGCGATGTCATTCCCAAAGTGGTGTGTGTTGTCTTGCACAACCGCCCTTCCGATTCCAAACCTTTCATCTTTCCACAAAACTGCCCGATCTGCCAGTCTCCACTGGTGCGCGATGAAACCGAAGTGGCCATTCGCTGTATCAACACCCGCTGTTCTGCCCAGGTCAAAGCCAACTTGCGACATTTTGCCTCCCGCACAGCCATGGACATTGAAGGACTTGGTGTGGCATTGGTGGAACAACTCGTTGAAAACAACCTCGTGCGTGACCCCGGCGACCTTTACAGTCTCACCCTCGATCAATTGGCCAACCTCGACCGCATGGCCGAAAAATCCGCCCAAAATGTGCTTGACGCCCTCAATGCCAGCAAACAACAACCTTTTCACCGCGTGCTTTTTGCACTGGGCATTCGCCATGTTGGATCCACAGTCGCCCGTGCACTGGCAGATCATTTCCCAAACATTGACTCTCTGCGCCAGACCACCCCCGAAGAGATTGAAATCATTCATGAAATCGGCCCGTCCATTGCACAAAGCGTTTGTGAACACCTCAACAACAATGACAACTGGGCCGTTGTTGAAAAACTGCGCATGGCTGGCGTCACCTTGCAAGCCGAAACCCCAAAAACCACCGGCCCCAAACCCCTCGATGGCAAAACCGTGGTTGTTACCGGCACGCTCACCCGCTGGGGGCGTCAACAAATTCAGGATCTCATTCGATCCCTCGGTGGCACGCCCACGTCCAGCGTCAGCAAAAAAACCGACCTGGTTCTGATTGGCGAAAATGCCGGTTCCAAAAAAGACAAAGCCGAAGCCCTCGGCCTGCAAATTCTCGATGAAGAAGCCTTTGTCAAACTCATTGGCCAATCCAGCACATAAACCAGCCTGGTGTCACCTAATTGACATCCTGCAACTCTGTTTTGCCTTTTTCCTTGACAGATTCTGCCCTTTTTATTACCCTTGTCAGGCCTTGAGGTGGGGCTGTAGCTCAGCTGGGAGAGCGCATGACTGGCAGTCATGAGGTCGACAGTTCGATCCTGTTCAGCTCCACCATTTAAAGACTATAAAACAAAAAGGGTTGCGGATTCACACCGCAACCCTTTTTGTTTACCTCTCCTGCACTCCGGGACTAAAATGGTTTTGTTCCCAAAACAGTGTTGCCCAGTTTAAGCCCTTTTGGGTGGAATCAGTCTTTCAAAGATTATGTAAGCTTGAATATTTTAACACCTCAATTTTTTTGGTTGCCTTCTCCAAAAAGGCGGCTTCTTGGTGTGTCCAATTTTTTCAGGATATATC
>CAXNEV010000355.1:0-4472 GCA_964200925.1 Candidatus Latescibacterota bacterium
GATCTGTCGAATAATCCACCCCAATGCCCACCGCTGAAGACGTGATGCCCCGCTTTTGCAACCCCGATGCAATTTCTCCCAGAGCATCCGGTTTCACAATGCCCTGATTCGCCATCCCATCTGACAAAATGAGCACCCGATTTTGATACCCTTTGTCCTGTTCCATCACTTGGGCAACCAGTTCCGCCCCCTTGAGCCAGCCATCGTGCAAATTGGTGGATCCCCGCGTATGAATGCTCGAAATTGCCTCAATTGCATCTTGTTTGCCCAAAGTATCCATTCGCTGAGCAGAAACATGCACCTCAGAATCATCACTAAACGACACCACCGACAACCGATCTTCCGGTGCCAAATGATCAACCACCCCGCAAGCCGCTTCTTTTGCAGCTTCCAAACAGGTCTGCATCCCCCGGGTTCTTCCCCTGCGTTCCTCTCCACCAGAAACAGGGTGATTCATAGAACCCGAAGCATCAATCACCAGCGCCAGGTTCAAAGGTCGATGCTCGGTTTCTGCATCTTGTGGCATGGGAGGGGCTTGAAAATCCACAATGAGATGCCTCACCCCACCGGTCTGTCTGGAAACACCGGGACGATCAAAATGGGCATGCACGACCAAATCGGTTTTTTCATCCATCGCCTTTTTCCCCCAGAAGAATGTGTCGGACGACATCGGCCAATTGTTCAAAATAGGCCAGTTGTTCGGGGCTCAGTGGCCCCCGAATTTGAAACGCCAGATCGGGTGTAATCTGCAGGTGGATCCAATCCTCTCCTTTTGCTTTGCGTTTGGGTTGACGAGACGTCAGTTTCCGCAGTTGCTCAAGCACCTTCACAAGCCCCGAAGAAACCGTGTCTCTCAAAGCCGGTGGTGCCTCAAAAATATCTTGCCCCTGCTTTTCATCGGGTGCCTTCAGACTGAAAAACATCTTTGGCATGTCCAATGACTCTTTCCGAGAAGCCCGGGTCTGTCGGGCCCGAATAAAATCGAGTGCCGACAACGGCTCTTCTTGCGCGTCAACATCATGAAGACGGGAGGAAACCGAAGCACGGGTCTGCAAATACTGCGACAGGAGGGATGAAAGTTGAATCTCTTCATCGTGACCGGCCATCGTCAACAATCGCCGTATGTCACTCAAACTCAGGGCATAATCATCTTTCAGGGCTTTAATGACTTCTAAGCGTTTGAGATGATAATCGCTGTAAGATGCATGGCGGCCCATTGCATCGGGACCTCGCATCAATCCTTGCTGGATATAACTGCGAATGGTGCGCGGATGAATGGCCACTTTTCGAGATAGGTCTTCCAGGGTATAGGTATTTGCTGTCATGGTTTTTCCCAGTTTGAATTTATATCGACATCATAAATATAACAAGACATGTTAAATTGTCAATATTTATTTACAATCATTTTTTCGTTGAAATTTCCAGCCGTTCTCAAAACCTTATAAACGCCATTTGATAAGGGTATGTATATTGCCCTTGTTGTACAAAATGAACCGCCCTATCCTTAACAAGACACCTCAAAAGAGAACCCTTGTTATGCCGTCAATCGAACAAAATAAAATCAGACCATTTGACACAAATTCTTTAAAAATAAAAGGCTTATGGATAAATTACCCATAAGCCTTTTTGCGTTTTTTGTCTTGGTTGTTTACTGGTTGCAAAAATTGTAAATCCTCAAACTCCTCAGCGGTTTTCGGTTTGGTTTACGGACTGGGATCAAAATGGCCTTAAAGAATTCGGTATCACCAGAGATGCCGTCCTGCAAACGCTCGAAAACACGAACTCGCAAATGAATCTGGAATGTGCTAATGAAGTTTGACAACCAAATTCGGTAATCAGGAAACCGATTTCAAATCATATGATCTTCTGGGGTTCAGTGCACTCGTTACAGCGGCGTATTGAACAACTACCGCCCACTTGAGTCGCCTGGTGCACCGAATCTCTTACTGCCCCTATCCCGAGGGCCGCCTCAGTTTGTTGCCCTACTCTTTTCCCGAGCTGGCTTGAGTTTCATCACTATTCGAACTCTGTTTGTCTTAGCTTTTTTCCAACGCTGCCAATTTTTCTTTGGCTTGCTCAGGAGTCAGTTCGCCGCGTGCAACTGCGGCTTGGATTTCTAATACGGCTAACTTTTTTTGGGCTTGCTCGGGAGTCAGTTCACCGCGTGCAACAGCGGCTTGGATTTGGGCCTTGATGTCATCACTACTCGGACTCTGTTTGTTTTTGCTTTTTTCCAACGCGGCCAATTTTTCTTTGGCTTGCTCAGGAGTCAGCTCACCGCGTGCAACTGCGGCTTGGATTTGGGCCTTGATGTCGTCACTATTCGAACTCTGTTTGTCTTTGTTGTTTTCACCTGCCACCAGAGTCTTAGTAGCTGTTGCTGATAAATCACCCTGTTTCTCAAGGGTGGTTGCGTTTTCATCAACTGAATTGAGAGGTGCCACCCGTTCTCCAGCCTTACCACACCCGGTATGAATGGCAAACATTCCAATCAGAATCACAGCCAAAGCCGCCCATGGCATCTTCTCGACCTGATTACGCGCAATTTTTTGCCAATAATTTTTCATTATGCACCCTTTTCTGTACACGGTTACTATTCCCTAAATGCCCATTCGCATACACGGTTATTTGTGGTGTACATGAACGACAAATCTTCGAATAACTCGTCGCTTTTGTGCACCATTCAAAAAGTTGCACGCTTTGGCTTCCTCCCTTCAATTGCTGTCACAACTTTTGCATAAGTTGTTCATCATATAAAGGTTTAACCAAATATATCCTAAATGAATATAATTGTCACTTAAAATTCTGTATATCAATACCTTCGCCAATTATGCGACATAATCATTGCTTAATTCAGCTATTTCAGAAGAGACGGTCTGAATTAAAATGGGATCCGGTTTTTCTTGATGTAATTTTAATCATTGCGTGAACGATTTCGGCCAAATTTCTGATATTTCAAAAAGCACAAGCCGTTTACGTGGCAATAGCTTATGGAAAATGTGTCACTGAGCCAAACGTGGGCAAAGCGCACCTTCACCAAAAATAATGGGAAAGTGTGCACCCGTTTGGACATGTTTTGTAGATGCATCCATATACGTGACACTGAAAGCCCTTCTGGCCTGAGAGGTTTTGCTGACACCAGATTTACGGCGTCGTGTTTGCCCATTCTTCTGGAGTGATTACATCCAGATGCGTTCTTCCCTGAAAGTCTTTCGTGTTCCAGGAAACCAGACGGTCTATTTCCGGATGCTGTTCTGCAAGCCACAATATCTGAGCGTCACCATAAGTCATTTTGAGGGCAATTTTGTCAAATGTTTCTGAAAACATATCCAGCAAACCGATGGTTTCAGGTGGGAAA
Source organism: Candidatus Latescibacterota bacterium (assembly GCA_964200925.1). Classification (GTDB taxonomy): domain Bacteria; phylum Latescibacterota; class UBA2968; order UBA2968; family UBA2968; genus CAXNEV01. The sequence continues at coordinate 3,359 of CAXNEV010000355.1, forward strand.
AGCGTGATGACGTGATAACGCCTCCCAAATTCCGTGTATAACTTCAGCAATGCTTCGCTGCTGAGGTTGAAAGAGAGAACGCCACAGACTTCCAGAATGTTGAAGATTGTTGTTGCCCGCTCTGTTTCTCGCGATTGCAGCAGGCGCTTGTTTATTGCCTGACGGGGATCCGTTGGATATCTCAGATCCAGCACAAAAATGTCTGAGTCCAGAAGATCCATTACAGTTTTCTCCTGGAATAGTTCATGGCATCTTCAAGTGTATTGAAAGCAGGTTTTGTCGCTTTTAATTCCTCTTCTATCTGGCTCCACTCACCAAGATAAGGCGTAGGCAGTCCTTGGGCATATGCCTGAGTGATGGCCCGAACAAGGCTGCTGTAGGTAGGCTTTGCCAGGGCGCTTTCAAGGAGTTGCGCGGCAAGCGTTTCAACTGGAACGTTGTTCTTTTGTGCTTCTACTGAAAGCTGGCTATACAGCCCATCTGGTATGGAAACCTGTTTGCTCACAGAAGATTCTCCGATTTGGGCTCCTGAATGGTGTAATCCGTTTGAGAAAGGTCGTGAAAGAAACATAAATGATGCAGGGCCAAAAGTCAACACAAGGGCACAGGGTAACATATTGTGTTTCAGAAAGTTATTCTTGCCTGTCCTCAAAATCAACCATATCCACCTTGATTTGATTTGGAATCGTGGACAAACAATTGTAAAGACAGTTTTTGCCCTATATGCAGATCATCATAGTGTGAATCACCCTAAAAAAAATAAATGGCAAGATATCACTGAGCCAAACGTGGGCAAAGCGCACCTTCACCAAAAATAAGGGGAAAGTGTGCACCGGTTTGAACATGTTTTGTAGATGCCTCCATATAAGTGACACTGAAAGCCCTTCTGGCCCGAGAGGTTTTGTTGACACCAGACCGATGCAACAGATAGTTGTGCAACAAAATCGCTTCACCGGCTTCTACTTCAAGATCAATAATTTTGTCTGCTGTGCAATAGGCTTTCTGGTCTTCTTCCGATGTGTAGTGTTTGTCGTTGAGAATGCCCAGTTTTTGGCTCCCCGGTATAATCTGCATACAACCTGTTGCGACTTTTGCGTCATCCAGAGCGGTCCAG
>CAXNEV010000356.1:0-4468 GCA_964200925.1 Candidatus Latescibacterota bacterium
GAGGTTAATGGTCTCTTCATCGTAAATTTCAAACGTCAATCGATCCATATAGGGCAACTGATTGCCCTCCAGATCGACCTTCCAATAATCCGGATTGCGCTCAAAAACAGCGGGAATGGCCGGGGGCGGTTGTACCATGACCCATGCCCACAATCTGGGAATGTCGGGGTTTCGCCAATCTCTTTTGTCTTCAAACAACTGCGTCCACAAATCAAACCCCTGGACCTTGGCCAAACTTTTCAATTTTTCAGGATCGGTATAACGCGGGTGAAATTGTTTTAAATAGTGCGCTGGAAAACGCACCATTTCATACCCGCGCCCGGAGGCCAGACCTTTTAAGAACACCCCTTGAGGCCGTTTAAACGTGAATCGAACAGTATAATCATCAACCTTCTCAAACCCCATCACCTCCCCTCCGCGTTTGAAATCGCGCGGGATAACCGGGGTCATTTCTATGTTGTTCAAAATATCCTCATACCAAAAAACCAGATCATCCGCTGTCAGAGGGTGCCCATCGGACCAGCGCACCCCTTTTCGCAAATAAAATGTATAAGAACGGCCCCCGTCGCCCATTTCCCAACGCACCGCCAAATTGGGAATCACCTGTTGCCCCATCGCATCCCAGCGCACCAGCCCTTCATAAGCCAACCGTGCCTCCATAATGCCCACATCCTGCGGCCCATTGGCAAAGCGCCTCCATGTGCCGCCATAAGGCCCGTTTTGATCGGGTGGCACGACGACCAAAGGATCTTCGGGCAACCGTTCCAAAACAGGTGGCAACATGCCTGTTTTTACTCGTTCTTTCAGCATGGGAGCTTCCTGAAACTGCCTCTGTTTTTCAATTGGCCATTCTTCTACGCGATGGGTTTTTGCCGCACCGGCTGGGTGGCGGTTTGGAATGTCCACATCGGCAAAGCTGAAATCCCTTTTTTTTTCCAGCCCCACTACGGGCACTGCTCCATCATCAGGGCTGTGTACGGCCTGCCCCATCATGGCCTCAAATTGCGCCGCTTTCCGTATCGATTCGGGATCTTTGGGCGTCAAATAGAATGTCAGGTAGGCCAGGCCTTGAATGAGAAGCACAAAAGCCAACACAAGGCCAGTTAAGGCCAAACCCCATTTAAAACTCTGGCGTTTCATACCCTACTGTTTCCCCATTTCATCTATCGCATAACATTCCGGGGCCGTATTGCCTGGCGTGCGAAAAGACCAGCCTGTAACGGCCACATCGGGCACATTGCGAAAGGTGTTTTTGACCACCAAAATCGAGGGCACATCTCCAACCAATCCAATGGTCCACAAATTCTGCCGATCCAATTCTATAATTTTCTGAAACAATCGCAATTGTTCGTCGGGATCGGTTGTTTTTTCAATTTGCCTGAAAATGCGCATGCAGGCTTTGATCTCTTCTGGCGGTTCAACCCCGGCCTTTCCATCGGTATCATGCCAGCGCCCAAAAGCAGGGGCATAAAAAGCATCTCCATCATTGGGAAAAAACCAGCGCGGATCGAGCAAGGGATTTTGTTCATCGGCACTGCTCCAGGCCGTGACATCATGCATCATTGCACGAATGCGCTGATACCACAAGGGCCGGGCCAAGTCCTTTACTTCAGTAACAAGGCCAACCTGCGTCCAGTAATCTGCCACCAGTGCCATCATAGGGCTGCCCGATTCAGAAGCGACTTCTAACGTGAGTTTGATGGGCTTCCCATTTGCCAACAATCTGCGACCCTGAGCGTCTTTTTTTAACCCAATCTCATCAAGCAACTGGTTGGCGCGTTTGGGATCATATTCTATATAGGCTTTTTCATATTCGGCAGAATAAAAGGCCGATGTGGCAGGTGGTGCCATTTGCCGGGGTTTGCCCACGCCAAAAAAACCAACCTGATTGATCTCATCCCGATTAAGGGCCAATGACAGGGCAAATCGAAAACGCCGGTCATTCATCAACCCATTCATGGCGGGATCTTTGTGGTTCAAATTTGGCAAAAGAACCTGCGTTCCCCCCTGCCCGGCCACCCAATGCAACACCCGATACCCGCCGCGTTTGCTGTTTTCCATAAACAGCGGATAGTTGGTAAATTGCAAATGCCGCTCCTGCATGCCCATTTCCCCATTGATGGCTTTGAAATTGATGGTTTCGGCATCGTATATCTCAAAAGTCATCCGGTCAATATAAGGCAACTGATTGCCCTCAGGATCGACCTTCCAATAATAGGGATTGCGCTCCAGAACAATTGGCATTGCCGGAGGAGGTTCTTTCATGACCCACGGCCACAAACGGGGCATTTCTGGATTGCGCCAGTCGCGTTTGTCTTCATACAACCGACTCCACAAATCCAGACCAGCCGCTCTGGCTTTGGCCATCAAGGAATCTTGGGGCACAAAATCCGGGTGAAACTGGCGCATATAATGGGCCGGGTCGCGAATCACTTCATAACCCCGCCCGGATGCCAGTGCATATAAAAAAATCCCGTGGGGCTGTTTAAAACGAAATTGAACCGTATGGGCGTCCAATTTTTCTACCAAAACAACCTCGCCATCCCGCTTAAAGTCGCGCGGAATGACGGGGGTCAATTCTTTATTCAATAACACATGGTGATACCAAAACAAGATATCATCGGCCGTGCAGGGTTGCCCGTCGGACCATTTAACCCCTTTGCGCAAAAAAAATGTAAACACTTTTCCACTATCGGCAATGGTCCATGACACAGCCAAATTGGGCAACACTTTTGAACACATGGCATCCCAGCGCACCAGACCATCATAGGCCAGTCGCGCCTCCAAAATGCCCACATCTTGCGGGCCATTGCCAAACCGCGTCCAGGTACCCCCATACGGGCCGTTTTGTTCTGGCGGGACAATCACCAGAGGATTTTCTGGAAGGCGTTCCTCAACGGGTGGCAATTTTTTGTGCACCACTTGTAAATTGAGCATGGGCGATTGAAAAAAAGTTCGACCCTGAGTTTGGGGCCACTCAGTCACCCGATGGGCTGCAACCCTTTTTCCTGTTTGGGCATCCTGTGTTTCAACAAATATTTCCGTTCCGGATGACAGCCTTTTAATCTGTTGCTCAAATGCCGCTGCCCGTTGCAGCGAGACCGTATCTTTAGGCGTTAAAAAATGCGTCAGATATCCCAAAACAACAACAAGCAAACACAAAAGGCATCCCACACCCCAAAATGCCCATGAAAACCGCATCGCCATTTTCATGGTTTGGCTTTCTGGGCATACTGGTTGGAAACAAAACGGCGCACTTCTTCAAAAGCCCGCAAAACGGCCTGATTGACAAAAGCCTGCAAACGATCTGCTGTTAAAAAGGGAGCAGCCAGTCTGCGATTGGTTTCCAATCGATGTTGAATATCCCTATCTGACAATGGCTTTCCGATCATGTCGAGAAAAACGCGTTCATGCGATAAGGGATCGGAATAAAGGGCCCATCCCCGCGATTTTTTAAGAAATGCGCCCACCAGTTCACAGGAAATAAACCCGATATTTGTTTTGCGTTTGAACCGGTCAATATCTCTGGCCAAATGGGGATGGGAAATATCAAGTTCATCCACCAAAGACCACAACCCATAAATGATGGGCCGCCAATTTTCAATGCCATGCACATAAGCCGTCACTTCATCGCGAAAGGCTTCATCTGCGGTCAAATGCGACAAATAGCCCATCACCAGTACCTGATCGGGCAATGGCAACCGGGAAACATCCGATAAGTCTTGGTGGGCCAAAAACATGCCCGAAACGGCCTTGCCCCATGTGTCTGGCCGTTCTTCCACATAAAAATGCGACCCCCATTTGCCCATTTTCCCCAAAGCACGCATCGCATCTGGCGCAACTGAACCCGCCAAAAAATCGGGCATATAGGTGGCAGTCAGTTCTGCAACTGCTGGAAGTTCTGCTGCCAATTTTTTCTGCAAAGCCAGCAACAATGCAAAATGGCATCGCCCTCGGGGCATGAAAACTCCCTGTTTGAAACAAAACAATGAAAAAATCAAGCCCTATCACGTTCCGTTCGGCAGTACAAACGCTCAAAGGTGTATTGCGGACGCCAACCCAGTTGGCGCTGGATTTTGCCGGTGCCAAATTTTCCATGCGGCAGTTCTACGGTGATGTCAAACACGCCATAATTGCTGTTTAAACCATCCACCTGCAATCCCAAACGGAAAGGGTCGCCCGTATCTTCCCAAGCCACGGTTAAGGGATGCACACCACTGCCATCTTTGGCATCGGCCCCAGTTCCCGGTCGAAACGACGTAAATAAAAAACACAACACTTCCAGATTGTGCCGTTCTGCAAACACCCGAACCACCTGCCCACCCAGGTGTTTGGTCAGCGCATATAAATCACTGCCTGGGTGCAACGGCGCTTCATCGGGAATATCAAAATCGGGCCAGTAATCTCCTTCAAAACCCAACTGGGTGTGGCGAGGCCCCGTGTGTATGATGCGTTTGATCCCACAGGC
>CAXNEV010000357.1:0-4459 GCA_964200925.1 Candidatus Latescibacterota bacterium
GCGAATCGCCCGCAACCAGTCCAACTGTTCCAATGCAAAGGCATCCTCAATGCCCGATGGCATCACCCGCTGATGTTCCTCTTTGGACGCATCGGCTTTAAACTTGCCCACCACATCTGTCATCGCCGCATGGGCGTAAATTCTCCCACCTGAAATGGCCCCCTGATTGCCAAAAATATTGGTTCCACCCGGCACGGCAATCTGAAAACCCCGGGCACTGCGAGAGACCGCCATATGCCCCATGGCCCCATTGTCAAATTCAAAATGGGTGAAAAAAGCATCGTCCACCTGATTCTGAATTTCTTCTGATACGTTGGCATCGTTATCCGACATCAACACGCGAATCGGCTCTATTATGCGCCACATCGCCTGCACAGACTTGATTGGCCCGCACATGGTTCGCGCCCGGTTAAACAGATGCACCCCCAGATCAATGGACACACCACCCCCCGCACCCAATTTTGTTTGCCGCCAGGGCGTGCGGGCTGCCACCAGATCGGGCCGATGCGACTTAAATCCGATCACCCCCTGATACAGCATTTGAACCTGCCCGATCATGCCCTGCCGAATGGCCCAGGCCGTTGCCTGTGTGGCCGGACTAAAATGCGCATTTTCATCCACACCCCACACACAGCCCGTTTCATTGGCCACCTCGCACATGATCTGTGCCGCCTTCACCGAAATGGCCATCGGTTTTTCCACTGCCACATGTTTTCCCGCCCGCATCGCGTCAATCGCAATGCTGTGATGGTTGTCATGCCCGGTATAAATCACCACGGCATCCACATCTGCCGACTTCAGCATCTCGCGATAATCCGTGTAAACCGCTGTCTCCTGATCGGGATGCAAATCGCTAATGTAAGCATGTGGTGCATTTAGCGGATCCCCTGGTGCTTCAACGGGTGCAGGCCGCGGCCCCAACCCTTCGCCGCGTTTGCGAAACCGATGGGCATCTTCCTCTTTTCGCGTACACAATGCCGAAATGCAAAACCAATCGCCATATCCCTTGTCCTGCAAAATTTTGAACCCCCGCAAATGGGCATTCAAAATGCGGGCACAACCAATCACGCCAATTTTTATTCTTGATGCCATCATCTCCCTCCGGAAAATCACAAGATTATGAGACTGGACTTGTCGCCACTTCCCACTTTGAATTCCGCACTCTGAACTGTTTTTTACCAATTTGTATAAGCCCCATCATCGCGCCGAAAGCCCGTTGCTTTTCCATGCGCATAGGGTTCCATCCCGTTAAATGCCTCTTCGTTAAATTCAATGCCCAATCCCGGCCCTTTGGGCACCAGCAAATGGCCTTTTTCAAATGGCACCTGTTTGGGAAACACATCCGCCATCGTGCTCATCGGTACACGCGGCAATTCTTGCACACCCACAAGCGGCGATGACAAACACAAATGCAAACACGCCGCCGTAGATACCGGCCCCAACGGATTGTGAGGGGCCAGATGGATATAATGCGTTTCACACCACCCGGCGATTTTTTTTGCCTCGGTCAACCCACCGGCAATGCACACATCCACCCGGCAATAATCCAGCAGATCTTCTTCGATCACCTGCTGGAATTTCCATTTGCTGTCAAACTGTTCGCCAATGGCAAGCGGCACCGACGTATGCTGTCGCACCAGTCGCAAACTCTGCGGGTTTTCACTTCGCAACGGATCTTCAATAAAAAATGGACGGTATTTTTCAACACTTTTGCAAAACTCAATCACATAGGGTGGGTCCAATCGCGTGTGAACATCCACGCAAATTTCCAATTCATCGCCGCACCCTTCACGCACGGCCTTCACCTGTTCAATGCCAAATCGCATCGCCCGCGCGGGTTCCAGCACACCCGGATCGGTGGGATCGCTCATGCCCCAGCGCACAAACTTCCATCCCTCTTCCATACGCTTTTTACAATTGGCCACCAGCCGATCAATCTGATCGCGCTCGCCTATGTGAGGATAACAGGCCACCTTTTCGCGCGTGAGCCCACCCAACAATTCATATACCGGCACCCCCAGAGCTTTGCCTTTTAAATCCCACAATGCAATATCCACCGCACTCACCGCCGAGGATTGAATCACCCCACCGGGGAAAAATCCACCGCGAAACATCACCTGCCACAAATGCTCAATGCGCGACGGATCGGCCCCGATCAAATCGGGTTCAAACCCTTTCACCACTTCGGCAATGGCCGTGCCACGCCGCTTTAATCCTGCTTCCCCAATGCCATACAACCCCGCATCGGTTTCCACCTTCACAAAACAATTTCCCGTATGATGCACAAATGTTTTCAACGCTGTTATTTTCATGATGACCTCCAAAATATTCTGTAGAAAATACAGGGCGAACAGAGACTTGCGAATGCGATATCATAGATGCATATTTTGATGAAAGCAAGTGTAACCATCAGCTTCTACACAGGCTGCGTTGACAACATATCTTTTCTGATCTATATTGCACAAACAGTTGTTAAATTGTGTTCTATGAACTTATCGTTCGAGTGCTACCGCTTTAGCCATTCACTTTTCACTTTCCTTCCTCACCCAATCCATCTCGCCGTGCCAATCGTATCGGCAATGGGCAATGCGCGTGACAATTCATCCGCCGTCAAAGGCGGCAAATCGGACGCCTTTGTATTGGCCGCAATTTGTTCGCGATTTTTTGCCCCGGCAATCACACACGACACACCCGGATGATCCAACACAAAGCGCAATGCGGCCTGCGCCATCGTGCGCTGTGGTGTTTGCAAAAACAACAACTGTGGCAATTTCTTCAATCCAGCCTGCACTTCGGGCCGTTGAAACCGCTCATAGCGCAAATCGTTTTCGGGAATCTGCTGCGCATTATCCCCAAAATATTTTCCAGTCAATTGCCCTTTGGCCAGAGGCACGCGAATAAGCGTACCAATATTTTCGCGTTTGGCCCAGTGCAACAAATCATCTGCCGAACGCTCCAGCAAATTATATCCGATCTGCAACACCTGAATAGGGCCAGAGGCACGCAGTTTGTCAATCGCCTCGCGATTATTGGTTGAAATGCCATACCAGCGCACTTTGCCCGCTGCTTTTAATTGGGCCAGCGTATCCATCACCGTGGGCATGGCCCAATCGGGCGGGATCGAATGCAATTGATACACATCAATATAATCCGTCTGCATACGCTTCAAACTGCCTTCACAGGCATCCAAAAGGCGTTTTCGCACGGCAGCCTCATCGGGTTTTTCCCGGTCAATCGCCCGATTGGGTTGCACTTTGGTGGCAATCACCCACCTGTCCCGCCGACCCTTGAGCGCCTTGCCCACCAGTTCTTCGCTGTGCCCGCTGCCATATCCCTCAGCTGAATCGAGCAAATTCACGCCCAATTCTTCAGCCCGGTGAATCAACACAACCGACTCGTCATCACTTGTACCCGACCACACCTCAACCGAACCGTCAGCCCGCTGCTGTTTGCCCGCAATCGGATACGCACCCAAACCCACCTCTGAAACGCGCAACCCCGTTTGCCCCAGCATGCGATAATTCATTTTTGAACCTCCTTTTGTTCCCCTGCCTGCAACATCATCTCCTGCCATGCGTCATTTTCCCACCGCCATGAAAGGGTCGCCACCTCCGATCCCCCATTGTAAAACAACGCCTGGTTTTCCGACCGGACAAGCGACATAACCGACTCTGGCAGTCCAACTTTTCCATCGTGTTTCACCTCAACCACTGGCCTCACCGCACTTTGTATTTCCCTTGTGCCCAAAAGCAACTGGCCATAACAACCCGTCACGGGCCCAATGCCCCAGTTGCGCCCATGCCCTGCGGCGATGGAACACACGGCTCCACCCATATCGGCATGTTCTCGCCCGCCGCGCAACACGCGCCGTGCCATCGTCAATTTGGTTTCCGCCTGTTTCAACGCCCGTTCGGCATAATCCGTCTGACCGGTCAATTGATAGGACAACGTTAACATGGCCGTACACGGTTCATGCGTTGGAACAACCGATCCATCTTCCCCCCAGATACCCCAGTAGGTCATATCGTTTCGTTTGCCCACACCTGGCCAGTCGCGGCGGCGCACTTGCGGAAACACCATCGCCAGTTCGCCGTCCTGTTCTGGAGGCATTTTCTCAATCATCGCCAGTATCGCTTCATCCAGCGATTGATCACCAAACGCCTGCCGATAATAGGCCACAGCCGCTGCGCCCGGATCGGCATAAGGATCTAACAATTCACCCAACAGAGGTTCAACAATCCGCCTGGCCGCCTGTTGAAAAATGACATCCCCCGAAAGCAAATACAAATCTCCAAAAGCATAAATGGCACCCGAAGCCAGCAGAACTTCCACGCCAATCAGCGGATCACCCGCAACATGATGGCTGCCCTGTGCGGCTTTTTTTTGTTCTCCTGCGGCTTTTTGCGGCCACACAGGTTTTCCGTTTGCATCCCACACAACCGGCAACGGCCCATCGGGA
>CAXNEV010000358.1:0-4458 GCA_964200925.1 Candidatus Latescibacterota bacterium
GCGAATAGGCGAATCAGCGGGAGGACGCGCAGCGGACAGGTTCCCGAAGGGAACACACCGAAGGTGTCCCGCTGATCATGAGCGAAGCGAGTCATCTGCGAATCGTCTATTCGCCTTTGTCGGGGTTTAATGGATCGTTGGTGCCAAAAAAGAAATCACCCAGCGTGATGCCGGGCAGTTCGTTGCCCAATGCGCGGCGGCGTTGTTCGGCCAGGCGGTCAAGATCGAGGGCATCTTCGCCCAAGACCCGTTCGAGGGCTTCGTACCATGCTTTGTCTTTGTTTAAAGGATGTTTTGGATTTTGTGCCATGCGTTTGAGGGCATATTGCAAGATGTGAATGCCGTCGCGCGGTGAAAATTCGAGGTTGAGGTCGTGGGCGCGTTGCAAAAAATCAACGGTGATGGATAACATGTCATCTTCGGCAAAGGGCAGGTGATAACGCAAGATGGCCATTTCGTCTTGCCGGTTGGGAAACCCAATTTGAAGCGTGGGTTGCAGGCGCGAAAGAATGTAGTCGGGAATTTCGTAGGTCGATTCGTCGTCGTTCATGGTGACACAGCAGCGAAAATTTTTGTGTGCTGGAATGGTGATTCCGGCCACAATGGATTCAACATAACGCCGATGGTCGAGCAGCGGGGCCAATGAGGCCCAGCTTTTTTCGTTCATGCGGTTGCCTTCATCGAGAATGCAAACGCTACCCGTGATCATGGCTGTAACCAGAGGGGAAGCATGATAGGCAATTTTGCCCGATTCGGCAAGCACCGGGGTAATCAGGAGATCTTCGGGGCGCGTGTCGCTGGTACACTGGTAGATATAGAGGGGCTGTTTGCGCTCGTGTGCAGCGGCCATACCCAGCGTGGTTTTGCCAATGCCAGGAGGCCCTATTAGGCGGGGTGAAAGTGGAAAATCGGTTTCGTGTATGACCAGCCAGCAGGCGAGCAACTGGTATAACACATCGGTTTGCCCGATCCATATCTGGTTGCTGTCAACGGCATGGCCGAGGTGCAGTGTGATGTCGTCGATTTGTACGGTTCTGGTATCAGACATGGCTTGAAACATCCTGATCTTTTGGGTTTGGAAACGGGTCAAACGGACATTGCGGGCATGCTCAAATCTCTTGTTTTGCGCGGCCAGTGAAATTTCTGTTCGCCTGTTAACAGGGCGCGGTGTTCATCGGAGAGTGTTTTGACAAAGTCGGGATCGGGTTCGTAACCTTTCCAGGGTTGAAACATGGGCGGGGTATAACCGCCGAGAATGAGCAGGCGATCTTTGTCGGATTGGATGATGCCGGATGAGTGCATCAGCGATTCGTAAAAAAGCAATGTGGAGCCTGCGGGCGCTTCTACCTGGTGAATGAGCGATGGGTCTTCTAAGGCGGCTTTGACGAGGGCATCGCGATCCACTTCTTGCGGCACTTTGTGTGTGCCCACAATGACGCTTGTTCCGCCATCGTCGGGGCCTAAATCGGTGAGGTTGGTCAAAGCCTTGATAAAAGAAAAGTGGTACAGGCCTTTGTCGTAGTGGCAGTAGGCCGGGTTAATGCCCCGGTGAAAACCGTAGCGGCGTTCTTCTTGCGGTTTTGGGCGGTGAATGTGGGCATCGGATTGTTCAAGGCGAATGCTGCCGCCAATGATTTCTTCGGCCATGCCGAGGATGTGCGGATGGGTGACGTAATCGAAAAAACAGGGGGATAGGTGCGGCAGGTTGTCTATGCGGAAAAAATGTTGGGTGGTGCTGGTGTAAAAACAATTGGGGCCGGGCAATGTGCCTGTTCTGCGAAAGTTGTCTTCCATGCCGTAAAGGGTGTCTTTGAGGGTGTTGACCTCTGACGGGGTGAACAAATTTTTGATGATGACATAACCAGTTACTTCAAGGTGTAACCGCTGGGCAGGTGTGAGGGCCGGAAAGGGTTTTGTTTTTGCTGCTGTGTTCATTGGGGTTCCTTTTACAGTTGTGTTTGTGTGGGCAAATCAGGCCACAATATACGCGCAATCGGCGGTGTTGTCCAGTTGTTAAGTCATGGGGAAAAATCAGGGCGTACGCCAACCGCAATTGCGAATAGGTTATCGGTGTGCATCCGTGGCCGTGTGAGGGTGGACTGTGTGTTGGGTCTTTATGAACCATCAATAAAGGACATCAATAAAGGAATGGTATGGATGCCTATCGGGTTTATCTGATCCTGTCGTTTTTGGGTTCGTTTTTTTTCACGCTGTGTTTTTCCGTGAATATGATTTATCAGGCAACGGTGGTGGGGTTAAATCCATTGCAACTGGTGCTGGTTGGCACAACACTGGAGGTGGTTTGTTTTTTGTTTGAAATTCCCACCGGGATTGTGGCTGATGTGAAGAGTCGGCGGTTGTCCATCATCATTGGGTATGCGATGATTGGGATCGGGTTTGTCGTGGAAGGGTCGTTTCCGTTTTTTTGGGCCATGTTGTTGTCGCAGGTGATCTGGGGCATCGGGTCAACGTTTACCAGTGGGGCAACAGAAGCATGGCTTGCCGATGAACTGGGTGAAGACCGGGTGGGCCATGCGTTTGTGCGCGGTTCTCAGGCGGGCAGTTTGGGCGGGTTGGTCGGGGTGCCTGTGAGTGTGTGGATTGGGCAGATGGATATTGCCTGGCCAATTGTGATATCGGGGTGCGGCATGATTGGTTTGTGCGGGTTTTTGTTGCTGGCCATGAAAGAGACCGGGTTTCAACCGGTGTCCAGATCAAAACGCATGGGGACAATGTTACAAACAATGGCGGATGCCCGGACGGTTTTGTCGGGGCAGTGGGTGTTGATTTTTTTAATGTTGACGTCGTTGTTCTGGGGCTTGCACAGCGAAGGCTTTGACCGGTTGTGGACGCCTCATGTGATCGATAATGTGGGGTTTCCCGGTTGGGGATTGGAACCAGTGGTCTGGTTTGGGATCATTCAAATGGTGGGGCGAGGGCTTCATTTTGTTGGTCTGGATCTTTTGCGGCGGTCTGTGGATATGCGGCGTGTGACACAGGTGGCACATCTGTTGATTACAAACACGGCGTTGATGACGCTGTTGCTGGTGGGGTTTGGGTTGGCTCAGGGATTCTGGCTGGCGGCCGGGTTGTTGCTGGCGTTTAATTTGATGCGCGGGTTAAATGGCCCGCTTTACGACACTTGGTTTAATGCGCAGGTGCGCGATTCACAGGTCCGTGCCACGTTGTTTTCGGTGCGTGGACAAATGAATGCGATGGGCCCATTTGTGGGCGGCCCGATTGTGGGTTGGATTGGATTGCGATTGGGATTGCGCTGGGCGCTGGTGACGGCGGCCATGTTTCTTGCACCGGTAGCAGGCTGTCTGATGGCGGCATTAAAGTGGGATAAACAGCCATTGCGCCAGGAGGAATTGGACCCATCATGATTTTTCCGACAAAAACTTGACTCATGACATCTTTTGTGTTTGCTTGATGAAACTAAAAAATGGGAGTATCTTTATGTGAGGCTATATTCAGTACTTCACGAAAGGTTCTAAAATTCTTTAAATAAAAGGATTTTTTTGAAACATCGACAATAACATGTGAGACCAAAAAGCTTCAAATATTCCTGTATTACAGACATTTAAGCCATATGAGCTTTAAGCAATGACCAGAAGATTTTTCCTCTTAACAGGGATTTTAGCCGTTCAAACCCGTTTTCGTGAAGTACTGATTCCCAGCAAACCTACCCCGGCAAATCATGCACAAAACGCAAAAGGAGACATTATGGATTTCAAAGACAACCTGGTCAATTACGAGGCTTTTGGTGCGCAGGGAGACGGCGTTGCCGATGATATGCCCGCAATTTGCAAGGCGCACGAGTATGCAAATGCACACGGTCTGAGCGTTAAAACAAAACCCGATGCCACCTACTACATCGGCAGTCAGCCATTGACCGCCGTCATTATCACCGATACCGACTGGAACACCTCGCGTTTCACGATCAATGATGTGCAGGTTGAGAACCATAAACTGCCTCTTTTTGACGTGCGCTCACTGCTGCAGCCGGTGGAACTGCAAATCGATCGGCTCTTTCGGGATCAGAAACAGGTGAATGCACGACCAGAACGCGATTGTTATGTTCTGGTGGAGAGCGACAGCAAGAGGCTGTATATTCGACGGGGCCTCAATCAGAATAAGGGCGTGCCTCAGCACGATTGTTTTATCCTGCGCCGGGACGGTTCGGTGGAATCGCCCATCGACTGGGATTACGACAAGATCACCCGGATTGAAGCGCGGCCCATTGATGAAACCCCGCTTGTTCTGCGCGGCGGTATTTTCACCACATTTGCCAACCGCATGAAGCAAGAGGTTGGTTATAACTACTGGGCCAGAAACATCGTGATCTCGCGTTCAAACACAGAGGTTGATGGATTGACCCACTATGTCGTGGGTGAAACATCTGTGGGGCATCCCTATTCCGGCTTTATCAGCGTTCACCAGTGTGCCAATATCACA
>CAXNEV010000359.1:0-4443 GCA_964200925.1 Candidatus Latescibacterota bacterium
CCCCCTTGTTCAAGCCCAACTGGTTATGATTCGTTGTGAATAACCTTCAAATTTCGACACAAAATCAGGCTGATAACCACAAATATGGCTGAAACGGCAAATACCCCTTGAAAATGCACTGTGTCTGCCAGGGCCCCCCCCAGGGCCGGAAACAATGCCGCTATCCCCATGACTGTGTTGGTAATGCCAACATAGGTCGGTCTCCTGCCCTCTGGAGCAATATCAAGCAAATAACTGACAAATCCTATAAATGTGCCCGATGTAGAAGCACCCATCAGAAAAAAGATGGGCAAAAATGCAGCCGTTTTCCACCACGTGGGGCCAGATCTGACCACATCACCAAAACTTCCCCATAACATGAGGGCCAGCAAAGGCACCAGCACAGAACAAATTACAGTGCCCAAAATCACCTGTCGATTGCCTTGCCGGGCCGACAACCGCCCCCAAATCAAATTGGAAATCCCTGCACCAACCGTCTGTACGATCAGAAAAAGCCCAACGCTGCTTTCAGACACACCAAAGGCTTCCCGTGCATAGACCACATAAAAAGGCAGGGAAAATCCGATCCCCGAAGCCATCACCTGCACAACCAACAGCCGTTTGAAATTTACATCGCCGCGCAATAACTGCGGAATTTCCCGAATCACGCTCAATGCTGTTCTGCGCGTGGAAGAAATGTGCCCAGAGGGTTCTCGCATGAATCCGGTAATGAACACCCCTATTGACATCAACAAGGCTGCAAGGCCAAATATAACGCCATAATTTTCCGGAAAAACAAAAGGGGAAGACACCCCTAAAAAAAAGTTGACCATCACCCCGGCCAGAATGCTCAATACCCCCGCACCAAAAAAAAATCGAATAGCATAAAACATGCCGGTGTGCCGCCTGGGGATAACCTTGCCAACGATGTCTGTAAATGGCAAACCCGCTACCCCCCCGGCCAACCCTCCCACACCAATGAGTGCCAAAAAACACCCGATCACCCAGTTTGGATACGTGGTGCCATACCCCCACAAAAACCCCACAAACAGCCAGAGCATGCCCATGCGCACGGCATTGGCATACAAATACACGGGCAACTTGTGGGATCTGCCTTCCAGATACCCTGCTATAAAAAGCTGAGGCAAAAGCCACCCTGCCCGTTGCAGAGAACTGGCCAGCCCAACCAGGGTATCAGATGTGGTATATCGCTTAATAAAAACGGGCAAACCGGTTGTGGAATCCATAAACGCAGAGCCAAACGAAAAAATGACCCCATTCAAAATTCCAATGATGAAATTATACCGCCCATCACCCTTTTCTGGTAAAAACCCCATGTGCCCCTCTCATCCCGAAAAAACGTCTATTATATCCAGCCTTACAAAAGAAATCAAGTTGGAAAGTGATCATAAATTGAACCTTGTGATCCGGCCTCTTTCTGGTTATACTATAGGTATGACCAGAAAGGAATATTTATGAAAACTGCCATTTCCATGCCTGATGAACTAGGAAAAAGCATCGAAGATTTTATCAAAAAAATGCAGATATCCCGCAGTGAATTTTTCCAACGTGCTGCCCGAACATACCTCGACAAAGTGACAGCACAAGCCATAACAGAAAATTTGAATGACGTATATAAACAGGCGGAATCCCCTGAAGATATCGCTTTTCGCAAAGTCGCACTCAAACATTTTCGCAAAATTCAAGAGAATGAAGAATGGTAATCGCACAGGGTGATGTTTTTTGGGTTGATTTTGGTAATCCTGTCGGGTCAGAACCCGGCTATAAACGTCCTTGTGTAATCGTACAAAATGATGCTTTCAACAAAAGTCAAATCGACACGGTTGTGGTGGTTGCCATAACGAGCAATTTGAGATTGGAACGCGCATTTGGAAATGTCACTTTGAACAAAGGAGAAGCCGGGCTGCCCAAAAGGTGCGTTGTCAACATTTCACAAATAACAACAGTTGATCAAACCATGCTTATCGAAAAAACAGGTTCATTAAATCAGGCGCGGTTTGCGCAAATCTTACAGGGCATATATGGTCTGCTCAAACCAATCCCCATATAAATTCTCCTCGTGATCACTGCTGATAATCCCACATGAAAAAAACCCTCTATCTTGCCAATCCCTACGGTTTTTCTGCCCAGCAAAAAGCTGACCTGTTGCCCCCTTTTGTCACCGCGCTTGAATCTCTCGGTGCCAAAGTGTGGGAACCATTTGCCCGGAACAATCAAATCGACTTTTCCCAATCGGGCTGGGCCTATCGCGTGGGGCAGGCCGATTTGCGCGATGTCATGCACGCCGATGCCATCTTTGCCATTGTCAATGGCACCCCGCCCGATGAAGGTGTGATGGTTGAACTGGGTGTGGCCATTGCCCTTAAAAAACCCACCTTCCTCTTCCGCGACGATTTTCGCCGCTGCACCGACTCCGAATCCTATCCACTCAATCTCATGGTGTTCACCGGTTTGCCCGAACACCATTGGCAAACCTATTATTATACCTCCCTCAACGAAATTCCCGATCCCAACAAAGCCCTTGTTCGCTGGCTCAATGGCACATTGATCTGACAGTCGGTTTGACAGATCGCCAAATCCTGAGTATCATTTGTTATCCCTCTCCGATAACTGCAAAGGAGTCATGTTATGGCCATAGACATTGCAGCAAAAATGACGGCAGACGACCTGCTCCACTTGCCCACCGATGGCTTTCGGTGTGAACTTATTCGAGGAGAACTCATCAAAATGTCACCTGCCGGAAAAAATCACGGTGCCATTGCCGCCAAAATCGGTTGGCGTCTTGCGCAATTTGTTGAAGATCATAATTTGGGAGAATCTTACGCCGCCGAAACGGGCTTTATCATTGAAACCAATCCCGATACCGTCCGCGCACCCGATGCCAGTTTTGTTTCAGCAGAACGCGCCAAAGCCGTTGGTGACATCACGGGGTTTTTCCCTGGTCCGCCCGACCTGGCAATTGAAGTCATTTCCCCCGGCGACACCTATACAGAAGTCGAAACCAAAGCCCTCGACTGGCTTCGCGCAGGCACCCAGATGGTGCTGGTTATCGACCCAAAAAAGAAAACCGTCACCGTTTATCGCGATCTCGACGATATTGCCATTCTTACCGAAAGCCAATCCATTGACGGAGCTGATATTATACCGGGTTGGTCGATCCCCATTCGAGACCTGTTCAAATAAAGGTTTATTGTATTTCCACCGAATTGAACCGCTAAAGCCGTTTGATAACACAAAAGGGACAACAAACCACCGTTGTCCCTTTTCATTTTTTATTTTGAACATTTGTCAAACAACAGCTTTTGCCGCTTCCAGCGCGTCGTTTTTCATCTTCTCGCGTTCCACATCGTCTAACCAGCGCGCCTGAATGTTTTCGTCCAGACAATCAATGGGATCAAAATAAAAGAAATACTGTCCCGGTCGAACCAGTGGACTCACATAAACGGCAATGCCCGTTTCGGGGTTGTAATGTTCATAGGAATGGGCGTCGCGTTTGCCACCCCCACCCAATGTATCGACAATAAAGGTGGGCATATTAAAGCCGCCTGTAATCCCCCGCACATCTTTTTCAATGTCCAATCCCGACGACAGTGTGGTGCGCAAATCTTCAACACCGCTAACCAGATCGTGGAAAAACACATAATAGGGCTGCATATTCAAATACCCCATCCGTTTGATCAACACCTTCATCGTATCGGCATCGTCATTGACCCCGCGTTGCAGCACCGATTGGTTGCGCACTATAATACCGCGTCCATGCAACAAGTGCATGGCATCTTCTGTGATCCCGGTCATTTCACTGGGATGGTTAAAATGCGTATGCAAGTAAACTTCTTTGTGCATTTTCCGCCCCCGGTCCACCACGCGGGTTAACGCATCGGTCCAGGCTGTATCTGTCAGGATTTTCTGCGGCATTACCGCCGGCCCTTTGGTGGCAAACCGGAACCGGCGAATGTGGTCAATATCGAGCAACCGGTCGCCCAAATACTGCAACTGATCGGGTTTGAGCTGGTATGTGTCGCCACCGCTGACAACAATGTCTTCCAATTCCGGACGCGAGGCAATATAAGCCAGGGCTTGCTCCCACCGGTCGCGATTGACCTGCAAATGCACTTTTTCAACCCCGTCGGTATCCAATCCTACGGCATAACTGCGCGTGCAAAATCGGCAATAAACTGGACAGGTATTCAGCACCAGAAATAAAGCACGGTCGGGATATCGGTGTGTTAAACCAGGCACCGGAGAATCGGCCTGTTCGTTGAGCGAGTCGAGGTGAAGTTCGGGATGATCAGAAAGCTGTTGATTGCCCAAAGGCAAAAATTGGCGGCGAATGGGATCTTCATAAGGGTTGGCCCAGTTGATCAGGCTTAAAATATACGGAGAAAGCCGAATGCTCATGGGGGCCCGCCGAATGCCTGCGCTGACGTCCCGGTAAAAATCGGG
>CAXNEV010000360.1:0-4436 GCA_964200925.1 Candidatus Latescibacterota bacterium
CACCATGGACATGGATGCTGTGTGGTTGTGTGTGAGTCCGTTTGCACATCCCGATCTGGCATGTGAAGCACTTGGCGCGGGGTTACATGTGTGGATGGAAAAACCCCCGGCTGCTCATGCGCGTGATGTGCAGCACATAATGGATAACAAGGGAGATCGCGTGGTGGTTGTGGGGTTTAAAAAGGCGTTTCAGCCTGCAGTGCTCAAAGTGGAAGAACTGGTTAGAGCACCCGAAGCCGGTGTTTTGAAGACGATTCTTGGGGAATACAAGATGCATATTCCCGAAAATGGACAGGCGATTTTAGATGGCAATAAGATGAACAACTGGCTGGGCAACGGGTGCCATCCGCTGTCGGTGATGATGCAGATTGGCGGCTCTGTTGGGGCAGTAACAGTGATTCGGGCAGGGCATGGCGGTGGGGCATGTCTGTTGGAATTCACAAATGGCGCACTTGGCAATTTGCATCTGGCCGATGGCATGCGCGGCAGTGGCGAACGCTATGCGTTTTTTTGCGAGAATGCCCATGTGGTGATTGAAGATGGCCGTCGGGTGATCTGGCATCGCGGCATTCCCTTCCAATATGCCAAAACGACAAATTACGCCCCACCCGGTAATGATTCGGGGTCGGTGGTTTGGGAACCGCAAAACAATCTGGCCACACTGGAAAACAAGGCGCTGTTTACGCAGGGCATTTGGGGTGAGTTGATGCATTTTTGCGATTGTGTGCTTGAGGGGAAACAACCTGAGAGAGGGACGCTTGAATTTGCGCATGAGGTGATGCAGGTTTACGAAGCGGCATTGATATCGGATGGCAAACGGATGGTGATTAAAAACGGTTAGAATACAGAATGACTCGCTTCGCTCGTGAGTGGTGGGGGGATCCGCTGGTTCAGGGTGTCTGTTTTTATTAATGGAAAACCTGCGATCAGATCAAAACGATGCGCTGCCCTTCGCGTGCAGATGCCCGAGCCGCCAGGGTCAATTCCAGCGCACACAGGGCATCTTTCGGAGTGACCAAAGGTGCGCATGCACCCCGGATACAATCGGCAAAATGACCGATTTCGTCTCGCGGGCCGTCTGGCCCCCCGGGGTGAAACATGGCAAATCGCTCTCCATTTGCAAGTTGCCCATCAGGGCTGAATATACGGATTTCATCATTCCAGGTTAATACCACAGTACCATCCTGACAGCTCACAGAGCCGCGCACCATCTGGTTTTGAGCACACACTTTTGTGACCCAACTGCAGGTTGTTTCACCAAGGGCATTATCTGCGATGTCATACAGTACGGTGATGTGATCAAAAGTGCTGTGTTTACGGGCTGTTGGTCCCACGGAAAGCCCGCGTGCCAACACAGCCTTTACCTCACCCACCCACCAGCGCATGATGTCGCCGTGGTGTAAGATGCCGGCCTCTGCCGCAAACTGACCGGGTTGTAGGGCAAAATAATCAGTTGGCACAGTGTGTTCGTTGTGATAACGTGCAAAAATGGGTTTGCCAAGCATCCCAGAGGCTATCTGTTTTGCGATGGTCTGGTGAGAGCGCCAGAATCTGAGCGAATGCAAGACCAGCAGCACAACACCGGCGTGTTCTGCTGCCGCAATCATCTCTCTGGCCTGTTCTGGTGTTGCCGCAATGGGAATTTCCATCATGACGTGTTTGCCAGACCGAATGGCTTGCATCCCGTAATCGAAATGCAAATGGTGAGGCAAGGCCACCACCACCCCATTGATCTTGTTGTTCTCAAGAACGGCATCCCAAGACGGTGCAACCTGCCCCTGATATTGTGTGGCAAGTTTTTGTGCTTTTTCCCGATCCACATCCAGCCAATAGGCAATTTCCAGATCGCTCCGACGTGTGGCCGCAAGGGCATGCACATTGGCACGTCCCCCACATCCTACCATTGCAAACTGCAACTTATTCACGTTTTTCTTCCCCATGATCCGATGTTTTTGTGAAGGCATCGTAAGCCAAAAGAGGCATGTCTTTTTGCTGGTTGAGTGAAACCAGTGCCATTCTTATGTGCGCACAGATCTCCTGATCTGGCACAACATCTTGCCCAAACAGAGAAAAATCAAATGCACTATAAGGGGTCATCCGGTCGGCTTCATTTTCGGCATAGTAGCGGGTGCTTATTGAGGTGCAGTGAGATATTCGGGACATTAAGACGATGGCGCGTGCATGTTCCATATCTTCCAGATAAGCAACCGGGACAGCGTAATGGCGAACGGGACACATTTGCACAGTTGGTGCGCCCCACTCACTGCGATTCCAGCGGCCATCAATACATCGCCTTGAGGCATGGGCATCGCGTGCGAAAACCAATACCGTTCCGCGAAACACATCGTTTACCATTGGACACACCCGATCCTGTCCTTCAGACGAATTTCCGTATCTATTTTTTTTTAGATAGACAAAGGGTTTAAAGCTGGGGTCAAAATAGTTTGATAAAAAAAGTTCGTAGCCCGCATAGGTTCCTCGCACGCGTACAGTCACTGTCAGATCTATTGTTGCGGGACCTGTGACTTCATAGCTTGCCGTGATTTCTCCTTGATGTTCGTTTGTTGCTGCCCACTGGATGATTACGCTGTTGCCATTGAAGGTGACTGATCGCGGCATCTTTCTGGGTTGGCCCATGCCCTGATGCACGGCAAACAGACGGAACAGGTTTAATGCCGAATATTTGGGATGGATCAATTCCCGTCCCGAGGTTTTATCGCGCAGTTGCCAAACGCCATGGTAATCCCCTTCTGGTACGATCTGGCCTGACATCTCGTCAGTCTCGAATTTGAATCCGTCTGTATTTTCTGTCATCAGAAACGCCAAAACGGAACCTCCTTTCAGGATGCCGTTTTTTAATGGGAGAGGTCAATCGATCAGATTTCTTTACCTGATTCAATCATAAAGCTGGACAAAAGGGCATACGCATCTGTCCAGGCGGTTTTGACTTCGGGTGTATAATCGGGGCCCAATATTTTTTCCAGTGTCCACAAAAAAGCCTCTCCAAATGTGCGATAGTGTTCGGATTTGACGCCGTATGCGCCATGGCGTTTGGCCAGTTCAATGACTGTTACAAAAATTGTTTCGGGCCGCTTGAGGCCTTCTACAATTTGGGCAAAAGAGTGTGTCAATTTTTGCCCCTGTAGTTTGATGTCGCCGCGAAAAAGCGATTTGATTGTGGGATCGAGTTCAAAAAGGCGTTGATAAAACAATTCGGTGGTTTTTTCCGATTGTGCCCTAATTTTTTCAAAAGACGTTTGCACCAGGTCGATTTGTGATGGGTTCACAGGTGATCCTTTGGGTTTGTGATAGGGGTGTATCTGTGGTGCGAATATGCGCATTTCAAGATGTGTCAGCAATTTGGGCAGTGCGGTTTTGCTGATAACGGCATCAATCACAGAACGAGATCAGCCCCTTTGACAATCGACTGAATATCGAGCACGCCCGTTCCGGGGCCTTGTGGAACGGTCATTTCGCCATTGTGTATCTGAAGTGCGGGGTTAAACCAGTCTTTGTATTTTTCGATGCCGCGTTTGTATTCCTGATACCGGCCAATGTCGGGGGTGATAGATGCAAAGATGAGCATGTAGATAAAGCCGAAACCGCCAGAGATATGAACGGTGGTGGACATGTTGGCCAGTGCAGCCATGCGGGCCACGCGCGTGGAGCGAATGAGACCGCCGTAATAGTGCAAATCGGGTTGCACAATGTCCACGCCGCGATTGGCAATCATCCACCGAAAGCGACGCTGGCTGGATTCCTGTTCGCCACCAGACACGGGAATGGTGAGGGTATCGGCAACAAGTTTGGTGTCTTCAAGATGGTCAAAAGGACATGGTTCTTCAAAATAGACCGCGCCGATGTCTTCAAGCATTCTGCCGGCTTTAATGGCAAGAGGTGGATCATACGAACTGTTGGAATCGGCGTGAATGTCAATGTGATCTCCAAGCACTTTTCGAGACAGGGGGATTAGGGTATCTGTGCGACCCGGTGAGGCATCTTCGTTTCGACTCATGCGACCGCCAATTCGGTATTTAACGGCCTGTGCACCGGTTTCGTCGATGAGCTGCTGAAGGTATGCCACTTCTTCTTGCGGGGTGCTGTCGCGCCGGCCGCTGGCCACATAAAACCGCGCAGATTGGCGCACGGCCCCACCCATGAGATCAGCGATGGATTTTTGTGCAATGCGCCCCATCAGGTCGAGCAGGGCCATTTCCACCCAGGCAATCGGGCACCAGAGGGCCTGTCCGAGCAGTTTGTAATTGCTGCTGTGCCGATAGACGCCAAACAGGTGTTCTTCGAGGTCGCGGGCATCTTTGCCAATGAAGTAGGGAATGATCAGTTTGTTCAGAATGGGATGCAAATGCGGGGCGCGACCATTGGTGAAAGCAAGCCCTTCGGCACCGTCTTTTGACCGGGCGAGAACGTAGTATTCG